>JAYEGO010000282.1:0-3278 GCA_034659155.1 Bacteroidota bacterium
GAGATATAAACACATTTCTGAAAAAGCACCTAAATTTTATGTTAAAGAGAATGTGTATGTTGCAGAAATACCGCTTTTAGAAGAGGAATAACAAATTGTATGAAAAAAGAAAAACCTGTATCAAATATTCATTTTAAAATGATGGTAAATATTATGAGTGTAGTGAAAAACATTCGTAATATAAAGAAGGAAATTGTCCGAAGTGGAATAAAAGAAGGAAGTCATGTTTTAGATTATGGCTGCGGACCCGGTTTTAGCACTATTCCTGCCGCTAAAATTGTCGGTTCGCAAGGAATGATATATGCTTTGGATATACATCCCTTATCTGTTAAAATCATCGAAAAAAAGATAAAGAAACACAACCTGAAAAATGTTAAAACAATCTTAACCGGTAATGGAACGGGATTACCCGGCGAAAGCATTGATGTTGTACTTCTATTTAATGTTATATTTAGTATAAATGATAAAGAAAAGCTAATTGATGAACTTCACAGAGTTTTAAAAAAAGGTGGTGTAATTTCAATCGTTAATAATGGATTAGGATCTAAGTTCAAGAAAAAGCAAGTAACGGATGAGTGTCTTACAGAAATATTTTGTAAAAACAATCGTTTTGTTCTGTCAGAAAAAACCGGGAATAACCTCAACTTTGAGAAACTTTAATGAATACTTGTTTATTGCTTCAAGAAAAACAGCACAAAAAATATATGATAATATTCAATAATCAATAGTCAATTGTAAGATGAAAGTTTTAATAATTGAAGATGAAAAAATTGCAGCAAATAATCTGGAAACAATGCTGCATCAAATTGATGTAAATGTTGATGTTCAGAATAAAATTGACAGTATTGAAGAATCCGTTAAATGGTTAAGTAACAATACTGCTGATTTACTATTTCTTGACATTCATCTTGCTGATGGACTTTGTTTTAAAATTTTTGAACAAATAGAGATTAAAACACCTGTTATTTTTACTACTGCTTATGACCAATATGCAATTAGGGCATTCAAAGTTAACAGTATTGATTACTTGTTAAAACCAATTGAAATTCAACAACTAAAACAAAGCATAGAAAAATTCAAAGAATTGAATCAAGTACAAAATGCAAAAACAATTGATTTTGATGCATTGGTCAATTTTTATAATGAAAGAATCAAATACCAGGAACGGTTTATCATTCGCTATGCCCAAAAAATAAAAAGTGTAAAAACAAATGATATAGCATATTTTTATATTGATGCCGAAAGTGTTTTTCTTTGCACAAAAGGCAACAATATTTACCCTATTGATTATTCTCTGGATAAACTGGAAAATATTATCAACCCAAAAGATTTTTTTAGAATTAACCGCCAGTTTATAGTGAATATATCTTCTATTGAAAATATGTATTCATTATCAAAAAGCAGAATTAAAATTCAATTAAAGCCAAAACCTGATTACGAAACAATTGTAAGCTATGGCAGAATGAGTGATTTTAGAAAGTGGCTGAATATATAAAAATAGCATTAGATATAAATAGCTGACTTTAATCACCAAAATACTAATCTTGATCATCATTTCTTCTCCCTTAGTCATTTAACAATAACCTCCTGGCATTTGTTTCGTAAAATTAAACAACAAAAGACTTATCACGTTAAATGCAAGAAGATAATAATATTGCTCAGCAGGAATTTGATGAATTTCTGTCTGAAATGAGTGACCTGATAAATTCTGGAGCACTCAGAGGAAGGTATGACTTTCAACTCTGGCTTGAGGAAGTAGAGAGTGAATGCAAATACTGCTTTAAGGAACTTTCGGAATTTGTTGAGAAGTACATTCAACAAAAATTTGATTCCATTAAATGTTCCGGCTAAATAACTACAATAAGTTCACTTGCAGCCATATTTAGAAAATCAAGTAAAATTTGACACAATTTGTTGTCAGATCGTCTGGTCTGGGGAAGAACTTTTTTGTCGTCTTTGAATAAATTTTTTGTAATTAATCTGGATTGCATTACATTTGTCAAAATTTTGACAAAATTAATCCTTAATTTATTATGAAAAAATTGATTCTTTTATTTGTTTTTGCTCTTGGTTTAATGTTCATTAGCAACAAGGCAGAAGCGCAATCTAACTGGGAAGCTGGTGTTCGTTTTGGCGACGGGTTCTCAATCGATGCCACAATTCCTTTTAAAACTCCAAGAATTCATGCTGCTGCTTATATTGATCATGGCTTTGCCCTGGGAGGATACTTTGATTGGATGTTTTCGCTTGACGGAAGTCCAACAGGACTGAAATTTTATCCTGGAGTAGGACCGGAATTTTACTTTTATAATGGTTTTGATTTAGGTATAGCAGGTGATTTTGGTGTGGAATATTCATTTGATTTCCCACTTACACTTGCCTTCGACTGGAGGCCTGGATTTATGGTTACCAATAGTTTCAATTTCTATTCTGGTAACTGGGGAATTAGTGCTCGCTTCAGATTCGGAGAAGGCGTAAGCTTCACTAAAGACTAATCTCTTCCCACATAAAAACATTAAAAAGGTGCTTCAGGCACCTTTTTTTATACAAGAAAATCAGTTTATTAGCATGTAGTGCAAAACCCGGATATACAGAGCCACACAATCCGTTTATAACTACACCTATATTATAGTTTTTTTATGAACCACACGAAATATAGAGCTATATTATTAAACATGAACTAATTGGCTGCTGTTTATAGTCCTGAGTATCTGGTTCATTTTTGTCCGGGATTAATCCTTTACTTTAATCCGGAGAAGTTGGCTTATGAGGAATGTATGGGTAGATGCAGGGTTTTCATTATATTTGAAATTGAGATGTAGTATAAATAAATCTGACCATCTATATTCAGGATTTAGATTCATCGGTATGTAATCAGTCAGCGATCAATGAAGTGGTGGATTTTTATCAAGAGGTCAATGGCAAGCCATTCACAAACAGATTACTGATATAATCGATTGCGGTTTTGATCTCATGCGAATATCCAGGAATTATGATGTTGATGTATATCATCATCCCTATATAATGGTCTTCAAAAAGAGAAACTGACTAAGTCCTAACACAGTCTGAAAAGCAGCAGTTGAAAGAAATCTTAGAAAAGAAAAAAATAGTTCAATAAAAAGGCTGGGTAGTGTTGGAACAAGTTCATCTAATAAGCCATCTTCATCTTACGGGATTACGCCCCCTCATACTTCGGGGGCGTGATCCACAGTGGGGGGCTCCCACAAAAGAAAAGCCCGGCTATGCCGGTCTTCTTTTTATTTGATCGAGACATATTG
>JAYEGO010000283.1:0-3272 GCA_034659155.1 Bacteroidota bacterium
AGAAGGGAAGTTTTTAATACGATAAAATACAAAAGGCCAGGGGAAATTCCTGGCCTTCTGCTTCATACCCTAAAAATTAAACCTAAAACTTTACGAAAAAACCGTCTTGGCACTTGTTTTTGTTGCCCTTTAAGACTTTCGCAATTTTGAAGATTTCCTCTCGTAAGATACAGAATAAAAATCTTATTTCAAAACTTTTTCTAATGAAAATCAACTATTTCTTCACTATTAAAATTTCAGGCTTACGCCTCCTAAAAAGTTTATTCCAGCCTGCGGGAAATAACCATTAATATTTTCTTCTACATTCCCCGAATAGTACCGATATATCCATGCATTGGATTCGTATTCAACATTGAATATATTGTTTAGCATAAACTGAAAGCTAATTTCCTTCATGAATTTTGGTTTGAAGCTATACTTCATAACTAAGTCATTTATGAAATAAGCTGCCAGTATTCTATCTTCATTCTCTGTATTATCTATATACTGTTTACCTACGTATTTAGATAAAAAGTTTATCCTGAAATTCTTAAACCTCTTTAATGATATATTGCTTGAGGCAACAATTGCCGGAGAAAAAGAAAGACTTGAGGTTCCAAAGTATTCTTCTCTTTGGCCCCAGGTATCCCAATCATCAATATAAACCCTAAGGTCATCAATCCTGTTCTGGCTTATGGTAGTACTTAACTCCCATTTTAATCCCCGGCTAACAATAAAACCTGCCATTAATTCTAAACCGAGTCTGTAGCTATCAGTAATGTTTGTCATTACTGGAGCCCCAACATCATTTATTTCTCCAGTTAATACCAACTGGTTTTTATAATCCATGAAATATGCATTCAAATCAAGAGAGATTACCCCTGATTGGAAACTGTATCCGAACTCATAGTCAAACAATCTTTCAGATGTTGGTAAAGGACCTAAAGGATTAGCATCTTTGTAATTATCGCGGTTTGGTTCTCTGTTCGCAACAGAAAACGACAAAAATGCATTATTACTTTCATTGATTCTAAGTTTAAACCCAAATTTCGGATTGAAAAACAGGTGTTCATGATATTGGCTAATATTCCTCAGGTCATCATCCAGTCCTTCCATCGAATATTTTATCCTTCTTAATTGCAAATCAGTATAGAAAGTCACTGCTTTAACAGGATTATAAATTATTTTTGAAAAGACATTCCAGTCCTTCTTATCTCCACTATTTCTATACCATTCTTTATCCTTATCTCCTTTTTGGCTTACTTCTGACCAAATAACTTTCCCAAAATGGTCACCCAGATACTGATTCCATGCTCCTCCTATTATCAGATTTATATTTTCCCCTCTGTAATTCATTGATGAGGTAAATCCGAAAAAACCATTATCCAGCCATTTCTGCCTGACAAAGTCAGCACTTTCAATAGTATCTGCTCCAATGATAATGTCTGGAAAGCCATAATCAGAGAATTCCTGGTCTTGCTTATACTGCTCGTAATATCCTCGTCCGGCAGTGTAATGAAATGCAAAATTAAACATGAGATCTGTACCTAAATCCCGGGAGTAAAAGGCCTGTAAATGGTTCTGCAAATAGTTGTCGGTTTCATTATCGTAAAATTGCACATTACCGTTTGCATCGGTATACATTCCTATCCCATTCCAGGTCCTGTTGGTGTCGAGTACCTCCTGAGGTACCCCATCCCAGGCCTGGTAAGTTTCTTCAGCCCCTGAAAGAAAAATGAACTTAATCATATCCTTGCTCCCATAATAGGAGGCAGACATACTGAATGATAAAAGATCTGAATATGCCCGGTCAATATATCCATCTGAATACAATTTTGAGAATCTTGCATCAAAACTGAATTTTTCATTCAATAAGCCTGTTCCCAATAAAACATTGCTCTTAATTGTATGAAAAGACCCAAAAGAAGAATTTAATTCAGCGTATGCATCCTTCCTCAAATTAAAGGTTTGAAAATTCACTGTAGCACCAAAGGCCCCGGCTCCATTTGTTGAAGTTCCAACCCCTCTTTGCACCTGTATCTGGTCAACAGAGCTCACCAGATCAGGAATATCTACCCACCATGTGCCATGAGATTCTGCATCATTCATTGGGATTCCATTCAGTGTGATATTGATGCGATTCTGATCTGTACCTCTGATTCTGAAAGTGGAATATCCTATCCCTGCACCTGCATCTGAACTAATTACAAAGGATGGAGTCATATTCAAGATATAAGGGACATCCTGACCAAGATTTCGCATTTCAATGTCCTCTTTTTGAAGAGAAGTGAAAGCTACCGGCATATCCCTGGTTACTTTAGTAGAGGTTACAATTACCTCATCGGCCAAAATGCTATTGGGGTATAAAACTATATCCAGCTTAGTGTTTCCCTGAACAAGAATGTCTTTTTCATAAGATCCATATCCCATGTAGGATATACAGAGTAAATAATTCCCCCCTTTTATAGACGAAAATGAAAATTCGCCATCATTTCCTGTAGACATGGCGTAATAACTTTGCTTAAGTATAACATTTGCCCCAACTAATGTTTTACCGGTGGAATCACTTACTGTACCTGATAAATGAAACTGAGCATACATATGCCCACCAATAAAGCATAGTAATATGAAAAAAACAAGCTTCTTCATTGTTACATAATTAAAAAAATGGGGTAACTTCTTCTCCCTACACCGGCATTATCCGGATCAGGTTCAAAGGGTTTAATCTCAGCCCGTATATTAAGGCACCCCATGTGGTCTTACAAATGTACAACCTTTTGAAGAATAAAAAAAGCCGGTTTAAACCGGCTTTTCAAGATATGAGATCCCGACGTGCTTCGCAGTTGGGATGCCTGTCTGCTGACAGGTAGAAGTTCGTCTTAATAATTCAATTTTTCTCTACCTTTAATACATCCTTAATAGCCTTTTCAAGAGTGTCTTTTGGAAGTGCACCCATAGCCATTTGAGGTTGTTCATCTTTAGGGACAAACAATAAGCTTGGAATACTCTTGATTCCAAACATACCTGCAAGTTCCTGCTCTTGTTCTGTATTGACTTTATATATATTCAGATCTTCCTTGTACTCATCCTGGAGTTCCTCTAAAATTGGAGCAACAATCTTACAGGGCTGGCACCAATCAGCATAAAAGTCAATTAAACATGGCTTATCACCTTCAAATTTCCAATCCTTGTTTTCTTCAAAATTAAAAACCTTAGCTTTAAACGTTTCTTTTGTTAAATGTTCTAACATCTCTATAAATTATAATTAATACTATACTACCTAAATTCTTATA
>JAYEGO010000284.1:0-3266 GCA_034659155.1 Bacteroidota bacterium
CGCTATTGTTGGATTCCGGAGCTCAGTCTCTCAACCCAAGCTACGTAATTAAACGGATCAAGGGCCTATTTATAACCTATTGAAAATAAAGCATATTTCTAAATCAAAGTAATAGCGGAAGAGCATCTAATAACGATGATGTCAAGTAAAATTTTATCGTATGAAATAAAAAACAGACGAGAGTTACAAAAAAATGATTACACTGAAAAAAGTCCCTTTTGAGCTGCCGTCTTGAAATAGCTATATAAGTTTCGTATGCGTGACTTATATATTACAGATATGTTTATGTTATAGCTCTAGATCGACTCCGACTTTTTGCAGGGTAATCAAAAATGAAATTATGCCCTATAATGTGGTTTCATCAAATTTGTTTTTGATGGCATAATTAGGGTGGGAGGCTTCATGAATAACATTACAATCATATTATCTGGATTTCCTATATTAGGCTGATAATTTAGTTTACCATAATATTTAAAGAGGATACGAAATACCCGTTGAATATTCGGTATTGGATATTCGTTTTTTATTCGATGTTGGACGTTCGATGTTCGATGTTCGACGTTCATCTTTCAAAATCCGCCTTCTAAGTGTCAGATTAATGACAGCTCGTCAAAAATCCTTTCCTTTTTTGTCCTCAATCAAAACCCTATAAGAGTTTACGAGCGCCTGGGAGAGCGAACACACGATATAAGGTTTGGTACAGTATTTGCTCCTCTCAAAAACGAAGTGGTTGTAAGGATGGTGGGCATCCTTCATAGCAAGCCAAAAGTAGTTTACACTTTGGGGGGTAATATACCTCAAAAAATATGACTTGTGCGATTAGCTATTAGCCGTTAGATTTTAGCTTAACAGTCCGTTTTTATACAAAGTTTTTACCTAATAGCTAAGGGCTAACAGCTAACGGCTGGCATCCGTCTATGTTGAAAAAGTGTAAACTACAAAATGAAGGATGCCGGATGGTGCGGCAGATTTATGGCTGAACCTCTAAGCCCTGAACCTTTGAACCTTTGAACCTCTAAACCCTTATATGGTAATTCATTAAATGGATCTGGGAACACTTTTAGGAATTATAAGTGGTTTTGGTCTTGTGATCATTGCCATGAGTATGGGCGGCGGATTTGGTGCATTTGTAAACGCACCATCTCTGATGATTGTCTGTGGCGGTACTATAGGTGCTACATTAATCAATTATCCTATCTCGGATATCCTTAAGGTAATAAAAGTAGCAAAGAACGCATTTTTCAGTGAGAAAATAAAGACTAAAAAAATTATAGAGACGTTGATAGAGATGTCAAAAATCTCCCGTCGCGATGGGATATTAGGTTTAGAAAAGACGTTGAAAGATATCAAGGACCCCTTTTTTGTTAAAGGAATGACATTAATGATAGACGGTATTGAACCAACCAAACTGTCCGAACTCCTTGATACTGAAGTTGAGTACATCGAGGAGAGGCATAGATTGGGCGCAGAGATATTTATGACAATGGGAAATTTTGCACCAGCTATGGGGATGGTAGGGACATTGATCGGATTAGTAAAGATGTTGATGGACATGTCTGATCCAAGTTCCATAGGTCCATCTATGGCAGTGGCCCTTCTTACCACATTTTATGGCGTTATTTTAGCAAATTTGATCTTCCTTCCTATTTCCGGCAAGCTAAAGACGCGAAGTGCCAAGGAACTTGCTACGAAACAATTAGTTATGAGCGGTATTTTATCTGTCCAGTCGGGAGATAATCCAAGGATGTTAGAACAGAAGCTTCATTCATTTGTATCCCCGAATGAAAGGAAGACGGTTTTTTAGGGATGAGTTATGAAAAAAAAGAAAAAAGATGTGCCTCCTGCCGGGTGGGAAACAATATATACTTCTCTCGTGCTGATCTTAGTGGCCTTTTTTGCCCTGCTTGTAACTTATTCAACTATTGATGGTGGAAAAGTGACAAACTTTAACCGTGGCTATGGAGGATCTTCAAAAAAGTATAATAGGGATTTACCAACTAATCGTATAATAGAAAATCCGGTATACACCGGGGGTACCAGTGTACTGTCATCCAAGTCAGGTATTACACAAGCAGAGGAAGCTTCTATTGCGTCAACCATACAATCATTAAATCAATATTACAAAAGAATGGGATTGGGTAAATCCGTTAATATAGAGTGGATTCATGAAGGGTTTAAGGTTAATTTTGGAACTAATGTATTGTTTGCCCCAGGACTGGCTACAGTAACTAGAGAGGCATATCCTCATCTTGATCAAATAATTACAATAGCGCTAAAAGATCCTTTTTTTATAAGAGTTAAAGGGCATACGGATGACGTTCCTATAAATACTCCTGAATTTCCATCAAATTGGGAATTATCAACGGCCAGGGCGGTAAATATCCTGCGATATTTTCTTAAGAAGAAAGTTCCTGCGGAAAGATTGGCTGCTATTGGATTCAGCCAATACCATCCGGTCGTATCAAATGATACGCCTGAGGGCAGACAGGAAAACCGAAGGGTTGAAATATGTTTTGAATTGCAGAAAAACCAAAAAATGAATTGAACCCGAGGTATTAATTGAAAAAGAATTCTAAAAATTCAGAGGAGCCGGAGCAAGGGGGTAAATGGTTAGCTACCTTTAACGACATGGTGACTCTGCTCCTTACATTCTTTGTTTTAATCCTTTCAATGTCAAAACTTGATGTGGCCAAAGTAAACGAAGCAGTTTATGCACTAAATGACGCCTTCGGAATGTTAAGTTCTGCAGAAATGGGTGATATAAAAGCTTTCGAGCCCTTTATCCTTCCAGTAAAGACTCGGCACTCAAGCCTTAGCGAAAAAAAGAGGGAATTAGCTGAACATATAGCCAATATAGGCAATATGCATACAGAGGTAATTGAAGGAGGAGTTTCCGTTATTCTGAAGGAAGAGTTGTTTTTCAAAACAGGCATGTCCGAAATTGAAGAGAAAAATTATCCTTCTCTTAAAAATCTGTATTCTATTCTCCAAAAAACTGATTGTCAAATAAGGGTGGAAGGGCATACAGATGATGTCCCCATAGATAACAAACTGTTTCCATCCAACTGGGAACTTTCAGTGGCCCGAGCTGTAAAGGTTGTTAAGTATTTCATTTCTAAAGGCAATATTTCTCCGGAAAGGCTTTCTGCCGCAGGTTATGGGGATTCAAAGCCCCTCTATCCAAATGTGAGTAACCATAACAGGGAACTCAACAGGAGGGTGGGGATCATTTTGACCTTAAAGGAAAATTAATAAGGGAATTCAAT
>JAYEGO010000285.1:0-8248 GCA_034659155.1 Bacteroidota bacterium
TTTAGTGGTAGCTCCCCATACAAGTAATTGGGATTATGTTATTGGGAAACTTATTTTTTATGCATATGGTATTTCCTCTCATGTTTTGATGAAAAAAGAACTTTTTTTCTTTCCGCTTGGCTTCTTCCTGAAGGCTCTTGGCGGAATCCCTTTAGACCGGTCAAGAAATGAGAATACGGTTAATAAAATGATTGATCTTTTTAAAACAAAGGATGAATTTATCCTGACCATAACGCCGGAAGGATCACGTAAGAAATCTGATAACTGGAAAACCGGCTTTTATTATATTGCAAAATATGCTAATGTGCCGGTATATCTTGGCTATTGCAATTATGAGAAGAAGGTAGTAGGAATTAATGGCCCGTTTTTCTTCCATCAGAAACTTGAGGATAGTTTAAACATACTAAATGATTTTTATAAGGATAAAGTCCCAAAATTTCCTGAAAACTTCTCTTTACATAAAATGCAGGTATGAAGGAAGATCTTAAATTTAGTATACTTCAGCTCGATCTTATATGGGAAAATGCATCATCAAATCTCCAGAAAATTGAGTCTCTGGTAGCCGGGAAGCTGGATAACACGGATGTTCTCATTTTGCCTGAAATGTTTTCCACAGGTTTTACAATGAATCCATCCGCAGTGGCTGAAAGTATGAGCGGAAAATCTGTTGAGTGGATGAAAATGAAAGCCAGTAAATGGAACATAGTACTGGCAGGAAGCCTGGTTATTAAAGAAAAGAATCAAAATTTTAATCGCTTTTTGTGGGTAACTCCAAATGGAGATATCCAATATTATGATAAAAAGCACCTGTTCAGAATGGGTGAGGAAAATGAACATTATCGTGCAGGTAAGCAAAAGCTCATTACAAGTCTTAAAACCTGGCGTATCAGGCCTCTAATTTGTTATGATCTCAGATTCCCTGTATGGTCAAGAAACATATCTGATTATGATGTCTTGCTTTATGTTGCAAACTGGCCTGCCAGCCGAAGGCATGTCTGGAAAAGTTTATTGCTTGCGAGGGCTTTAGAAAATCAGTCTTATGTTGTAGGGGTAAACAGGATTGGTGAAGACGGTAATGGAATCTCATATTCTGGCGACAGTATGATCATTGATCCACGTGGAAATATACTTAGCAACACTCAGCCAAATACAGAATCTTTTGAAACTGTTTCTCTTTCATTAAAGGAACTCATAGATTTTCGTGAAAAATTTCCTGTTTCAATGGATGCTGATGAATTCATGCTAACTGATTCATGAAGTTCTGAATTTAAATATAGTTCTTAAGTTTCAAGTACGCTAAAGCGCACTGAAGACAGTTGTTTGCTAACATTTAACACCATGCTGAAGCATGGTGCTGTTTTTAGTGTTTATTATTTGCTTATTGGGATTTCAGGACTCACCTTTGGGACCTTTTGATCCTTTGACAAGCTCAGGACATGCTTTTGACTATTTTAAAGCTTCATACAAAATCTGAACAGGATGCTTAGCCTCCCTTTGAGTTCCATCCTTGATCTGATGCCTGCAACTGGTCCCCGGTGCCGCAATCTCTATTTCCATACCTGTATTCCTTACTTCGGGAAACAATACCAATTCTCCAACCCTCATCGATAATTCATAATGCTCTTTTTCATATCCAAAAGAGCCAGCCATTCCACAACATCCTGAAGGAATTTCATCAACATGATAATTCTTTGGGAAAGATAGAATAGCTTTTGTTGGGCCAGTGGATGCTATAGATTTTTGCTGACAATGGCCGTGAAGTTTTATTTTTAGAGGTTTATCTGTAAAAAGCTCTTTAGCTATATTTCCTTTATCCATTTCATTGGCGATGAACTCATCAATCATAAATGAGTTTTTAGCAAGTTCCAGTGCTTCATCCTTCAACATTTTACCTGTAAGCTCGGGATATTCGTCACGAAAAGTCAATATTGCCGATGGTTCAATCCCAATAAGAGGAGTTTCTTTGCTGATCAAAGCATGTAAAGACTGAACATTCTTGATTGCAATTTTTCTGGCAGTGCGTAATAAACCTTTAGATAAGAATGTTCTTCCGCTGGAGTAGTGCTTTGGAATTATTACCCTAAATCCCAGTGATGTAAGCAGGCGAATAGAGAGTTCTCCAAGATTGGTGTCATTATAATTGGTAAATTCATCTATAAAAAGGTATATACTACGATTTGTATTAACTTTTGAATTGAGCCCTTTCAGATTTCTCCGGGCCCATTTGGTAATGGTGTAGGGCCCAAGCAGGGGAATAGATCTTTCTTTTGCAAATCCAATAAATTTCTTGAACAATCCAGATAAGAATGTATTTGAGATAACAAAATTGAAAATTCCCGGCAGCAAACTCCCCAGTTTATTAACAGATGTAATATAGGCTATTAATCTTGTTCTTAAAGGAATTCCATTTGCATCGTAATAGTGCTGCATGAATTCAGCCTTTAACTTTGTCATATCCACATTGGATGGGCATTCCGATTTACAGGCTTTACATGAGAGGCACAGATCAAGAATGTCGTATAATTCTGGTTGGTTGAAAGGATTCTTAAGCTTTGTTTTAGAAAGTAATTCCCTGAGCATATTTGCCCTGGCCCGTGTGCTGTTTTTTTCATCCCTGGTAGCCATAAAGCTTGGACACATTGTGCCGCCAATGAGTTCGCTTTTTCTGCAATCTCCTGATCCTGTACACATTTCAGCAGCTCTTATATAGCCATCTGTGGAGGAGAAATCAAAAATTGTGTCTATGTCCAGGGTTTTAATACCGGGCTCATAGCGTAGAAATGTATTCATTCTTGGTGAATCCACAATTTTCCCGGGGTTAAAGATATGGTTTGGATCCCATGCATCCTTCATCCTTTTTAACAATTGATAGTTTTTCTCACCTATCATAATAGGAATAAATTCTCCCCTGAGCCTTCCATCTCCATGTTCACCACTTAAAGAACCATTATATTTCTTCACCAACTTTGCCGTTTCCATGGCAATAGTATGAAACAACTCAACATCTTCCGGGTCTTTTAAGTTCAATACAGGTCTTAAATGTATTTCTC
The DNA here is from genome assembly GCA_034659155.1 of Bacteroidota bacterium. Lineage (GTDB taxonomy): Bacteria > Bacteroidota > Bacteroidia > Bacteroidales > VadinHA17 > JAYEGO01. Next base: position 3,051 of record JAYEGO010000285.1, read on the forward strand.
CGCTTCCTATGTGAGCATAATAAACACAGTCTTTATTATATTTATCAAGTATAGCTCTAAACTCACGCATATAAACCGGGAGATCTTCCACTTTTACAGCAGTATCTTCTATTACAGGTACAGGTTTTGCATCTCCCTTCATGTTGGATAAGATCCCTAAACCTGCCTTTCTCAAGTCCCATACCTTTTCAATATCACTGCCTTCTACTACAGGAAAATGATAAGCCAGTCCTTTTGACCTCATATCCTTTTCCATTGCTTTTGCAATCTTCTGAATTTCTTCCATGGAATTCCTTGCAAATTCTGCAATGAGAATAACCGCAGGAGAGCCCTCAACAAAGAACCTGTTTCTCTGTTGAGTAATATTGTCTTTTGTGAGTTCAAGAATTGTACGATCCATCATTTCAACTGCTCCCGGCTTATATTTTAAGATTGCCAGGTTCCCCAGGAACGAAGATTCCAGACTGTTAAAATGAACACAGATTAATGCTTTGTATTTGGGAGGAAGCGGAACCAGGTTTAGTTTAATCTCTGTTGTAAATGCCAGGGTTCCCTCTGAACCGGCCAGCAGTTTACACATGTTAAAGTTCTTGCCACTATCATTAAAGGGCCTGGATTGTGCAAGAAGATCAAGAACATACCCGGTGTTTCTTCTATTTAAAGAAGGATCTGGATATTCCTTCTCAATTTCTTTTCTATTATCGTCATTCGATAATATGGAATGAATCTCTTTATATATTGTGTTTTCCAGTTTATCTCCCTTGCATTTTTCGTAAAATTCTTCCGGTTTGAGAGCCCCAAAACTTGCCTCCGATCCATCACTTAAGAAAGCTGTAACCTCCAGGGTGTGATCCCTGGTACTTCCATAAAGAATAGAATGTGCTCCACATGAATTATTACCAAGCATACCTGCCATCATACACCTGTTTGAAGTTGATGTTTCAGGAGCGAAGAACAAGCCATCCTTTTCAAGTATTTGATTGAGTTCATCCAGCACAACTCCAGGTTCAACCCGTACCCATTGTTCAGAAATATTCACTTCCAGTATCCGGGTCATATATTTTGAAACATCTGCAATAATACCGCTTCCAACAACCTGCCCGGCAAGTGAGGTTCCTGCAGTCCGGGGAATCAAAGGAATCTTATTCTTATTACAAAATATAATCAGATTCTTTATATCCTTTTTGTTTTTGGGACGAATAACAGCAAGAGGAGTTTCCTTATATGCTGAAGCATCAGTTGCGTACAGTAACAACATCCCAGGATCCAGAAATACATCTCCTTCCAGAATATTTTTCAGACCTTCAATTTTACTATTTATTTCAGCGGCAGGTAAAGGATCCATTTTATGAGATTGAAGTTAATTCATTTACATGTAAAGCTAAAGCTCAAAATTGGGCAATTTATTACTCAAAAATAACAATTCATTTGACTGACAATTTATGATAATAATCATTTATAAAATTGCAATTTTGTCAGACCTTTAGATTGCCCTAATATTAAAATTAAACACTTGATTTATAATGGATTTAGTTGAAAAAATAAAAATTAAAGCCAGACAGGAATTTAAAAAAATTGTTTTGCCGGAAAGTTATGAGGAGAGAACTTTAAAGGCAGCTGATATAGTCATCAGCGATAAATTAGCCCAAATTGTTCTGATTGGAGAAAAGGAGAAGATTGAGATTGATGCTTCCCGACTTGGATTAAATAATATTTCGAAGGCTACTATTATAAATCCTTATAGTAATAAGAATAAGGAGAAGTATGTGGATTTAATGGTAAAATTAAGGGCGCATAAAGGACTAACCAGGGATGAAGCATTTAAGTTGGTGGAGGATCCATTGGTACTTGCTACCCTAATGATCAAGAATGGAGATGTTGACGGTGAACTGGCAGGAGCAGATAATTCAACGGGAGATGTATTGAGACCAGCCTTTCAATTTGTTGGAACTAAACCTGGAATCAGTGTAGTTTCTGGCGCTTTTATTATGATTCTTAAAGATAAGGAATTTGGTGAGGATGGGATGTTGGTTTTTGCAGATTGTGCTGTAAATCCTAACCCCGATGAACAGCAGCTGGCTGAAATTGCCATTTCAACAGCACATACTACAAAGGCTATAGCAGGTTTCGATCCCAGAGTCGCCATGTTGAGTTTTTCAACAAAGGGAAGTGCTAAACATGAGTTGGTCGATAAAGTAGTTAATGCTACACTGATTGCGCAAAAGGCAGATCCGTCTTTAGACATTGACGGAGAGCTTCAATTAGATGCTGCCCTGGTTGAATCTGTTGGACTTAAAAAATGTCCGGAAAGTAAAATTGCAGGAAAGGCAAATGTATTGATATTCCCAGATCTGCAAGCCGGGAATATTGCCTATAAAATGGCAGAACGTCTTGCCCATGCTACTGCTTTCGGACCAGTATTGCAGGGAATGGCAGCACCCATAAATGATCTGTCAAGAGGCTGTACTATAGATAATATTGTCAATATGGTTGCTGTTACAGCCCTTCAGGCTGCAGGACTCGATAAATAATGAATACATAACAATAGAAAAAATGGCTGAAGTATTAGAAGAATATGCAATGAGTTCCAGACCCAGGAAAAAGGGCTCATTAAAAAAGGTGGGAATTATTGGTTGTGGTACTATGGGACAGGAAATTGCCCACCTGGTAAGCAGGCATGGAATAGATGTTGTATTTATTGATATTTCTGAAGAACGAATTCATGAGGTTTTTCTGGAACTAAATCAGGAGCTGGATAATGTGATTGATAAGTGGGGACTTACTGTAAGTGAAAAAAGGGCAATCCTTACCCGGATCACAGGATCAACCGAGTATCATGATATTAGTGATTGTGACCTGGTTATTGAGTCTGTAAATTCAAAGAAGTCAGGTACAAGTCTTGAATTAAGAAAAGATATTTTCAGGAAAATTGAAGCTGTAGTATCTGAAGATTGTGTGATTACTTCCAATACTTCAACTTTAATTATTTCTGATCTTGCTTCTGCACTTGACCATCCCGAGCGAGCAGTCGGATTACATTTTTTATCTCCTGCTTCAACTGTGAAAATTGTTGAGGTGGTCAACGGATTACATACTTCCGATTATTCAATGGAGTATGTTGTTAAGTTTGCCCGGATGCTTGATAAAAAGGTAATAAATCTTATTGAAACTCCGGGGAATATCAGTACCCGCTTAATTGTTCCCCTTATAAATGAAGCCTGTGAAATACTCATGGAAGGAGTTGCTTCAGCCACAAATGTGGATGAAACTATGAGGCTGGGATTTGGGATGCAATTCGGACCTTTACAGCTTGCTGACAGAATAGGATTGGATAAGATAATCAGGTCTATGGAGAATCTTTACCAGGAATTCGGGGATTCCAAATTCAAACCCAATCCTATTATCAAACGACTGGCAAGAGGAGGGAAGATTGGAAGAAAATACGGACATGGCTTCTATAAATATAAGGATGGTTACATAATAGATGAGTCAATTCATTGTCCCGAATTTAAGTAATAGTGTAATAAATCATTATCCGATAATTAAATAATATATAGATGAATATATTGGTAATCAATAGTGGAAGTTCCTCCATAAAGTATCAACTTCTGGATATGCCAGAGGGCAAAGTATTTGCAAAAGGCTTGGTTGATAAGATTGGACTTCATGGCTCATATATAATAAATGACAGAGATGACGGAGACCGTGTGAAATTAGAGGGTATTATTATTGATCATCAGATGGGAATAGAATATATTCTGGGTGTTATATCCAGTAAAAAACATGGAAGCATTAAGAGTTTTGCTGAAATTGATGCAGTGGGGCACAGGGTTGTGCACGGAGGTGAGGCCTTTCATAGTAGTGTTCTTATCAGCAAAAAAGTAATTAAAAAACTGGAAGAGTGCGTTGACCTGGCACCTTTGCATAATCCTGCTAACCTTAAAGGAATATATGCAATGCAGGAACTTTTACCAGATGTGCCCCAGGTTGGTGCTTTTGATACTGCCTTTCATCAAACTATGCCAGCTCATTCCTTCATGTATGCTATTCCGTATTCATTGTACACTAAATATTCTATTCGCCGTTATGGTTTCCATGGCACAAGCCACAGATATGTTTCTCAAAGAGCCTGTGAAATATTGGGAGTAGATTTCAAAAAACAGAAGATTGTTACCTGTCACCTTGGAAATGGAGCCTCCATGGCTGCTATCCAAAATGGCAAATCCATTGATACTTCCATGGGACTAACCCCTGTTGAAGGACTAATTATGGGGACAAGGTCTGGGGACCTGGATCTTGGAGTATTAACTTACGTCATGAAAAAAGAAGCAATTGGAAATACAACTGCAAATACCCTCATCAATAAGTTTAGCGGAATGCTGGGGATTTCAGGTGTTTCATCTGATATGCGCGAAATTGAACAAGCTGCTGAAGAGGGAAATGAAAGGGCAAAGCTGGCATTGGATATGTATACATACCGGATCAGAAAATATATTGGAGCCTATGCCACTGCTATGGGCGGTATTGATATTTTGGTTTTTACCGGAGGGGTGGGAGAAAATTCTAAGATGGTAAGAATGAATGTTTGTGCAGATCTTGATTTTATTGGAATTCAGATGGATACTAAAAAAAATGACACACGTGGTAAGGAAGCAAAAATTTGTTCTACTGAATCGCAGGTAAAAGTGCTGGTTGTTCCTACCAATGAGGAACTTGTAATTGCTCAGGATACTATGAAATTTGTTGAAAAGAAAAAGAAATAATACTATTACCTTACAATCGTTCCTGTTATATGAAGATAAAAAGACTTGATCAGATGTTTACTGCCCTGAAAGACAGGACAAAAAAAAGACTGGTAGCCGTGTTTGCCAATGATGCACATACTGTGTCTGCAGTAGCACAGGCAGTGGAAATGGAACTTGTGGAAGGAATACTAGTGGGTGACAGGGAAATTATATTAAAATTGTGTAAGCATGATCATATCGACCCTTCGATTTTTAAAATTGTGCATGAACCTGAAGAAATTAAGGCTGCAAGCAAGTCTGTACAAATGATAAATGAGGGCGAAGGAGATCTGATAATGAAAGGACTTGTTAGTACAGATAAATATATGAGGGCTCTCTTAAATAAGGAGAATGGACTTCTTCCCCCAGGATCTACATTAAGTCATGTATCTGTAATTGAACCTGCTAATTATG
>JAYEGO010000285.1:8348-12700 GCA_034659155.1 Bacteroidota bacterium
GATCTGATAATGAAAGGACTTGTTAGTACAGATAAATATATGAGGGCTCTCTTAAATAAGGAGAATGGACTTCTTCCCCCAGGATCTACATTAAGTCATGTATCTGTAATTGAACCTGCTAATTATGGAAAGCTTTTAATTGTAGGAGATGTTGCCATTATTCCTTTACCGGAAATAAAGGAAAAAGTTGCTATTGCAAATTATCTGATTCAGACAGCAAGAGCTTTGGGCATTGAGAAACCTAAACTTGCTGTTCTTGCAGCCACAGAACAGGTTCTTCCCAAAATGCCTGCATGTGTTGACGCATCTATACTTGCAAAAATGGGGGAGAGGGGACAGTTTAAAAATGCATTTGTTGATGGGCCCATGGGACTTGATGTTGCAATTGACAGAGAGAGCGCAGAAATTAAAAAGATTGATTCTCCTGTGGCTGGAGATGCTGATTGTATATTATTTCCAAATATTGAATCAGGAAATGCCTTTTATAAATATCATACCAAGCTTGCCGGGGGAGAACTTGGAGCTGTTGTTGCCGGTGCTAAAGTCCCGGCAATTCTTTCATCAAGAGGCGATAGCACCCAAACAAAATTATATTCTATTGCCCTGGCTGCACTTTTGGCTTGAGAATGCATTATAAATGACTGACAACTTTGATACCATAACACATAGAATTCTGGTTATTAATCCGGGTTCTACATCTACTAAAATTGCGGTCTACAGAAATACAAAGATCCGGTTTCTTAAATCAATAAAACATAGCTCGACTGACCTGGAAGGTTTTGATCATGTTATAGATCAGTTTGAGGTAAGAAAGAAAATGGTTTTGAAAGCCCTTGAAAATGAAGACATTAAGTTAGATGAGTTTACTGCTGTGATAGGTAGAGGGGGAATTATGAAGCCCCTGGAGTCTGGAGTATATGAGGTAAATGCTCCCATGCTTAAAGATCTTAAAAGCATGAAGTACGGAGAACATGCCAGTTGCCTTGGAGGCTTGCTTGCTTATGATATTGCTTCTCCGATACCAGGAGCCAGGGCTTTTATTGCAGATCCCACTACTGTAGATGAATTGCAGGATGTTGCCCGCATATCAGGACATCCACTATTGGAAAGAGTATCTGTTTTTCATGCCTTAAATCATAAGATGATAGCCAGAAACCACGCCCGGCTGGTGGGAAAGTCTTATGAGGAAATGAATCTTATTGTTGCTCATCTTGGAGGGGGAATTACCGTTGGTGCTCACCTAAAAGGAAGAGTGGTAGATGTTAACCAGGGATTGGATGGTGATGGACCTTTTGGGCCTGAACGAAGTGGAACCTTGCCCGTTGGAGCACTGGCAAAATTATGCTATTCAGGAGATTATACTTTGGAGGAAGTGAAGAAGATGATTACCGGAAAAGGTGGCTATATGGCATATTTTGGAATCAATGATGCATATTCGATTGGCTTGATGGCTGAGGAGGGAAATGAAAAGGCAATTCTCATACAAAAGGCTATGGCTTACCAGATTGCTAAAGAAATTGGTGCCATGAGCACAGTGCTTAAGGGAGTGGTAGATGGTATATTAATAACCGGTGGTATTGCTCATAATACAGTAGTACTTGATCATATTAAAGCAATGGTAGCCCATATCGCCAGGGTGGTTGTTTATCCCGGTGAAGATGAAATGAAAGCCCTCGCTCAAAATGCCTTGAGGGTGCTCCTGGAAGAAGAAACCCCAAAAGAATACTAGCAGAGGGCGCAGGGCAAGACAAAAGTAATTCGAAAACAGTATGCAGTAGGTATAAAAAGGTCAAACTTCCAACTTCCAACTTCCAACTTCCAACTTTCAACCTTCATCGTTCATCGTTCATCCTTCATCCTTCAACCTTCATCCTTTCTTCATGGTGTTGACAGGGAAACAGGAATAATTTTTCCATTGAAAAGTTTATTTCCATTTAATGCAAAGTCGCAAATAAAATCTGCCATTTCATCAGCCGATACAGGTGCCTGGTAACCAGGAAAAGCTTCAGCCAGCATTTCGGTTTGCACAGCGCCCATTGCCAGGTAGTTGAATGAAATACCTGTATCTTTGTATTCTTCTGCCAGACATTCAGTGAGTACTGCCAAAGCTGCTTTTGAAGAACTGTATACCGACAAGCCACTGAACTTCAAGCTCCCCTGAACTCCTCCCATGCTGCCAATATTCACAATATGGGCCAGCTGGCTTTTTTTCAACAGGGGAAGCATGGATTGAGTAATTAATAAAGCGGCAACGTAATTAACAGAAAAGCTCTTATGTATAATTTCTATGCCTGAATTTTCAAAAGAAGAATTAGCCAGGTAACCGGCATTGTTAATAATAATATTCAGATGCTTGAAGTGCCTGTGAATTTCAGTCTTAAATTCTTCCATGTTTTCAGCCAGTTTTGAAAGATCGAAGGGAAAAGGAATGATCTTGCCGTCGTTGCCTGTGCTCTTGCAAGATTCACTTAGTTCAATTAATTCCTTTTCTCTCCTGGAAACAGCTATAATAGTATGACCTGATTGAGAAAATTTCTTTACCAGTTCTTTTCCAATACCCCTGCTGGCACCTGTTACAATAATATTCATGTTTTTTTCTATAGTTGAGGATTAAATATAGACTAATTTTTTCTAACCTGTGTTCGAATCAGGGAATTTAAGGATGGGCAAAGTTTAAAAATAAACACCAAAATTCCCCTCCTTTTTCTTCAAGGAGGGGTGGCCCGAGTACCCGAGGGACGGGGTGGTTGGATGTGTGATTCTTATTCTATCAATTGCTAATCATAGGAAAAGTTGCCTTAAATCGACCATATGCTCATGGGGACTTATTATTATTTTAGAAAAAAACAAAGAGTAGTTTTCTGACTTTATAATATTGTACTATTTTTGGCAGACAAAGCCTGACGAAAATATTTGATCCAAAAACGAGAATATATGTTTAATAAGAAAATTCTCTTATTGTTTTTTTCCTTTTTGTTTTTGATAAACATCTCAAATGCTCAGGACCGGGAACAACCTCCTTTACGTGAGCGGATGTTTTTTGGCGGCAATTTCTGGATGTCTTTTGGTACTTATACGAATATAGAAGTGTCTCCCCTTGTTGGTTTTCAGGTCAGACCCAGGCTTGCAGTGGGTTCAGGAATAATATACAGGTATTATAAATACAAATATGATCAGATAATGCCTGATGGTACCCATATGTATGGATTCAATGTTTTTTCAAGGTATCACATAATACCCTCTTTTGCTGATTTTATTCCGGGCCTGGATATGGGGATATTTGTCCACGTTGAATATGAAGGATTAAGCCTGGATAATTATTATGATGCAACAAGCCCTACATACAACCCCGGCAGGTTTTGGTTAAACTCATGGCTGATTGGAGGGGGAATCAGCCAGAGAATGGGACAAAGAGGTGCAATCAATTTCACCATTCTTTATAATCTGAATGAATCTGCAAATTCTATAGAAAGTAACCCGGTTATCCGTATTGGAATTAATTTCTGAAATAGTTCTGGTGGCAATATTTTTTATTTATTAGTAATTTAAAAAGTAATAGGTTGGAATTCTTAGCGAAAAGAATTTTATTTGCATTTTGATATTTGAATAAAACAAAAACAAAAGAATCGATGAATATCTCTGAAAATAAAGTAGTATCACTTAGTTACCGCTTGAATCTTAATAATAAAAATGGTGAACTGATAGAAACCATTAATAAGGATAAGCCTCTTGAATTTATCTTTGGATCGGGCAATTTATTGCCGGAATTTGAGAGTCAACTAAGAGATTTACCGGCTGGAGAGCAGTTTGCCTTTATACTTACATCTGATAAAGCTTATGGTGCAATTCTGGATGAGGCAATTGTTGACGTTCCTGTAAAATCGTTTGAAGTAAATGGCAAAATTGACGAATCTGTTGTTAAGGTAGGAGGAATAATCCCAATGAGAGATAACAATGGAAACAGGATGAATGGGGTAGTGACTGCCTTGAACAATGAGCTTGTTACTATGGATTTTAATCATCCTCTTGCAGGTAAGGACCTTCATTTTGAGGGTGAAGTACTGGCTATACGAGATGCAACTGAAGAAGAATTACAACCTCCATCAGGTGGCTGCGGTGGTGGCACTTGCCAGGATGGTAGTTGTGATGATGGTTGTGGCTGTGAGTCTGGTGACGAATCCCATAATCATGGAGATGGGGGATGTGGATGCCGTTAAGGAATGATTAATGATTAATGAATAATGATTAATGAATAATGATTAATGAATAATGATTATTGCTTATAAAAGTGGACCAGGGGGGAAACCATTTCAGGTTTTAGACCCTGATCCTGAACTTTTAGTCAGGATACA
>JAYEGO010000286.1:0-3243 GCA_034659155.1 Bacteroidota bacterium
AATACCCCGCACAAACCCTGGCAATAGAACTTTATCTTGAGGCAGGAGTCAGAGGGGTAGAATTGGGAGCAATTATGGCCGACAGGGATCCTATAACCCGCAAGAACAGATTTCCTGAACTGGAATTGGTCAGGCTTGCAATACCAAGAAGGGCATATAGCTATAAACACATGGATGTTGTGGCAGCAGCTCTTAAGAATATTTATGACCGAAAGGACAAAATAAAAAGAGGCGTAAAGATTGTTAAGGAAGCCCCCATACTAAGGCATTTTACAGTAGAATTAGAGAAATATTAAACTGTATAATAAACTTTTTAAAATCGAAACCACATTTTCTGGCTATTAAAAATAATTCATTTTGTAGGCCGGGATTATTTCTCCAATTTCGCAGGATACTTTTTGAGTGGATGAAAGATTTAACAAGCGGAAAAGAAAGCAGTCTTATTTTTTATTTCGCGATGCCTATGCTAATAGGCAATGTGTTTCAGCAACTTTACAATATTGTTGATAGTATAATTGTTGGAAACTTTCTTGGCAAGGAAGCTCTGGCTGCCGTAGGAGCTTCATTTCCTATTATTTTCACGCTCATTTCTATGATTATTGGCATTGCCAGTGGAGCAATGGTTGTTATCTCTCAATATTTTGGGGCCAAAGATATTGAAAGGGTGAAGCGTACAATTAGCACATTTTACATTTTTCTCTTTTTTGCCTCCATATTCATTAGTGCTATAGGAATATATTTCAGTGAAGATGTATTCAGGCTGATGCAGTTACCTGAAGAACTTATGGCCCAGGCAAAAAGCTACCTCAACATTTATTTGCTGGGGATGGTCTCTTTTTTTGGGTTTAATGGCACCAGTGCAATTTTACGAGGGCTGGGTGATTCCAAAACCCCATTGTACTTCTTAATTGCGGCAACCCTGTTTAACATTGTCTTTGATATACTATTTGTAGTTGTATTTGAATGGGGTATTGAGGGAGCGGCTTTTGCTACTGTATTGTCTCAAACCGGAGCCTTCCTTACTACCATATTTTACCTGAATAAATCGCATGAGGTAGTCAAACTCAAGATCAGATCCTTGAGATTTGACCGGGAACTATTCAGTAAAAGTTTTAAAATCGGATTGCCATCAGGAATCCAGCAATCAGTTGTTGCCCTTGGGATGATGGCCATAATGGGAATTGTAAACACCTTCGGAACCGATGTAATTGCCGGGTATTCAGTGGCTATCCGATTGGACTCTCTAGCAATTATGCCTGCAATGAATTTCTCCGCAGCCCTTTCCACTTTTGTGGGGCAAAACCTGGGTGCCAACAAACAGGAAAGAGTAAAGCAAGGCCTGATTTCAACCTTGCTAATGTCAAGTGTAGTTTCGGTTTTTGTAACTGCTATCCTGCTTCTTTGGGGCAAAAATTTAATGACCCTGTTTACCAATGACCCTGAAGTTGTGAGAATTGGATATGAATACCTTACAATTGTAAGCCTGTTTTATGTAGTTTTTTCCATAATGTTTTCTCTTAACGGAGTGTTAAGGGGAGCTGGAGATACGCTGGTGCCAATGTTTATTACTCTCTTTGCACTCTGGGTTATGAGAATTCCATCGGCATATCTCCTATCACAAAAATTTGGAGAAACAGGAATCTGGTGGGCTGTACCAATTGGAATGCTTACAGGAACATTGTTGTCATTTTTGTACTACAAAACCGGAAGGTATAAGAGCAAAGTGGTTGTTCAATATAATTAATATGAGTTGAAAAGTTGAATGGTTGAAGAGTTGATTAGGAAATTAGTCTAAAAATTAAAGTCATTTACTACGTAGTATACTACGTAGTAAATTTCTCCGAAACATGGATTAACAAAAGGATTTCCATCCTCAATAGTATTTTTATCTTAAAAATATAAACAGATTCCTGAAGATAATAATCCTGGTTTAAAGGAAAAATAACAATTGTTAGCCACGAACTTTATAACTTTGATAAATCTATAGATTGCATCTAGCAATAAAAAATATTATTTATGATAAAATCAATGACTGGTTTTGGAAAAGCTTCCATTGAGAATGAAAAAATGCGATTGAATGTTGAGATCAGATGCCTGAATTCAAAACAAATGGATATTGTTTATAAATCACCCGGAATCTTACGTGAAAAAGAACTGGAGGTAAGAGGGATGTTGGGGAAATTATTGCACCGGGGAAAGGTAGAAATTAACATATACTATGAAGATCTAGAAGAAACGGCGGTTGCAGTCATTAATCCAGAGGTAGTTTCAAACTATAAAAATCAAATAACTGAACTTGAACCCCTACTTGGGAAATCCATGGATAATGATATCCTCCAGGTAATAATGAATTTTCCTGATGTACTTAAAAGTCAGAAAAGAGTATTGAAACAGGAAAGTTGGAAAGAAATAAATTCTCAGATTGAAATAGCTGTGAGTGATACACTTGCTTTCAGGTCACAGGAAGGAAAAACCATTGAATCAGATGTTACTGGCCGTATCAGGTATATACAAAATTACCTCGAGCAGATTTCTGAATTTGAGGAAATCAGAATAGATAAAATCAAAACCAGGATCAGGGAAAAAATTGAAGAGCTAAATAAGCCCAATGAGTTTGACGAAAACCGCCTGGAACAGGAAATCATCTATTACATTGAAAAACTTGACATTACTGAAGAAAAAGTTAGATTGAAAAACCATATTGATTACTTTCTGAAAAGCATATCTTCTGAAGAACCGGTGGGAAAAAAGCTTGGATTCATTACACAGGAAATTGGCCGTGAAATCAATACAATTGGTTCCAAAGCCAATGATTCTGATATTCAAAAGATTGTGGTGAAAATGAAGGATGAGCTGGAAAAAATCAAGGAACAGCTACTTAATATTTTGTAAAAGAGGAGAACCATAAATTGAATTTCGAACAAGGATTAACGATCTTAGAATTCAGAAGTTATGGATAAATTTGATCCTGTTCTTAAATCAATATATGATGTAAGTCGTACTGAATTGAATATCGAACAAGCCTGCCTGCCGACAGGCAGGGATTAACGATTTAAGATTTTAGAAGTTATGGATAAATTTGATCTTGAAGAGCGATTGGTTGAGTTTTCGGTTTAAATAATTGAGATTGTGAATGAAATGCCAAATACCAAAGCAGGAAATCATCTGTCAGGGCAATTGGTTCGTTCTGGAACATCAGTTTCCTTAAATTATGGTGAAGCACAAAGTGGTGAGTCAAGAAAA
>JAYEGO010000287.1:0-3242 GCA_034659155.1 Bacteroidota bacterium
ATCCAGTAAGTTCCCAGATATTATAAACTGTCCGGGGTCTACGCTTCCGGAGATATAAGCATTGATATTGCTAAACAATCTTTTTCCTTTTACCAGTCTCTGGTATAACCTTGACGAAAGTCCGTTTGAAAGAATGTCAGATAAAAAGTCGGTGGCATGGTATAGTTCACTTTTCCGGTCACACATATGATATGCCATGTAAATAGCATTTGAAGGAACGTCTTTTTTCTCCGTAAGTTCCCTGGCTCCGGTTTGTTTGGGTTCTTTATCCAGCTTCCTGACTGCTATGTCTCTTTTTTCAATACCTCCGAACCATTTTTCAGTGAGTTTATATATCTGTTCTGTTTCCACATTTCCTGAAATGCTCAATATTGCATTATTTGGGGCATAATGTGAATAGAAAAATGATTTTACATCATTAAGTGTAGCATTTTTGATGTGGTCAATACTTTCACCAATAGTGGGCCAGCGGTAAGGGTGCACTTTATATGAAAGAGGACGAAGCAAAAGAGATACATCACCATAGGGTTGATTCAGATATCTTTGTTTATACTCTTCAATGACTACATTTTTCTGAACGTCCAGGCTTCTTTGAGAAAAGTCCAGGGCCATCATTCTGTCTGATTCAAGCCAAAAACCTGTTTCCAGATTGCTTGCCGGGAGAGTAAGGTAATAGTTGGTAATATCGTTGTTTGTGAATGCATTATTTTCTCCTCCTACCTTCTGAAGAGGCTCATCATAAACAGGAATATTCTTTGAGCCTCCAAACATAAGGTGTTCAAAGAGGTGGGCAAAGCCTGTTCTTTCTGGATCTTCATCCCTGGCTCCAACATCATATAGGATGTTCATTGCTATGATGGGAGAGGAGTTGTCCTTATGAACCAATACCCTGAGTTCGTTGTTGAGTGTAAATTTATCAAATTCAATCATAGCAACTTAATTAGAATTTCATATGAGCTGTGCTTTTGCAAGATTATATTCCTGCACAATGGTTCTTATTATTTCTTTCGCCGGAAGGATTTCTTTGATCATAGATGAAACCTGACCAATTTCGAGTTCTCCTTCCACTAGATCTCCCTCAAACATACCTTTTTTTGCTCTTCCCTGTCCAAGAATATCTTGAAGTTCTTTACGGCCTGAACCAATATCAGTTGAATTTTCTATCTGATGGAAGAATTCATTTTTAAGCAATCGTACGGGGATGAGTTTTTTAATGGCCAACCTGGTATCTCCTTCCATTGCTTCCAGAATTTTTTTCTTAAAAGAAATATGAGCTGATGATTCTCTGGAGGCTGCAAAAACAGAACCCAGTTGTGCACCATCTGCTCCCAGTACCATTGCAGCCAGTAAGCCTCTTCCTGTAGCTATGCCCCCGGCTGCAATCAAAGGGATTGAAATAGCTTTTCTTACTTCAGGAATCAATGCAAATGTTGTGGTTTCTTCCCTGCCATTATGCCCTCCGGCTTCGAATCCTTCAGCAACAACAGCATCAGCACCAGCCTCTTCACATTTTATGGCAAATTTACTGCTGGCTACAATATGTGCCACTTTTATCCCTTTTTCCTGTAGATAAGGAGTCCATATTTTTGGATTGCCAGCAGAAGTAAATACGATTTTAACCTTTTCACGTACAATAATTTCCATCATCTCTTTTACATGAGGATAGATGAGAGGAACATTTACTGCAAATGGGTGATTAGTGGCAGTTCCGGTTTTTCGTATATGCATTTCAAGTATTTCAGGATTCATAGATCCAGAGCCGATAATGCCCAGGCCCCCTGAATTACTTACTGCAGAAGCAAGTTCCCAACCCGAACACCAGATCATTCCACCCTGGAGTATAGGGTATCTGATGCCAAATAGATCGCAAACTTTTGATTGAATTGAATGCATATGAGAGTATTGTACTTGTGTGCCTCAAAATTATAAATTACTCGGAATATATCATAAGAGTTGAAAGGTTTAGAAGGTTGAGGGGGTTGAGATTTGCAGCTTCTATTTATTATCCTTATGTATAACTGATGATGAAAGATACTGTACATTGAAGAATACCAGGTAGTAAATTTTAGATAAATATTTCTGAAAATAGGAGCCTGAATTTGGAATAATTTAATAACATGATGTTATATTTGCTTTTTATGAAATTCAAAAGAATTCTTCTTAAACTTTATAAATGGCGGATCAAATATGTAACAGACCGTCAATTTATTATGGTGCTAAGTGGTGTTGTTGGGTTGCTTGCCGGACTTGGTGCAGTTACCATTAAGAATTTAGTTCATTTGATCAAGACCGGCCTTGACAGTCAGCTTATTAGTATCGGAAGTTTATATTTTTATATTGGCTTACCTCTTCTGGGCCTTATACTTGTTGCAGTCTTTGTGAAATACATCTTAAGAAAGAAGGTTGATCATGGTATTCCCACGGTTTTATATTCTATATCTAAAAGGAACGGAAAAATTCTTCCCCACAATATGTTTTCGTCGGTAATTGCGAGTTCAATTACCGTTGGTTTTGGTGGTTCAGTTGGTCTGGAGGGCCCCACTCTGGCAACCGGTGCCGCCATGGGGTCAAATCTTGCCAGGTTATTTGGCCTGAATTATCGCCAGGTGGTTTTGATGTTAGGTTGTGCTTCTGCCGGAGCTATGGCAGCTATTTTTAAGGCTCCAATTGCAGCTGTAGTATTTGCGCTTGAGGTGATTATGATCAACCTTACCATGACCACTATTATTCCACTATTAATTTCATCGGTTACAGGAGCTGTAACATCCTATTTATTCCTGGGACAAAACACTCTATATTCATTCAGCAATATTGAATCTTACAATTTATCTGAATTACCCTATTTCATTTTGCTGGGAGTATTCACTGGCCTGGCTTCCCTGTATTTCATAAAGATGTATATAAAAGTTGCCGGTATCTTTGAGAAAATTAAGAAATGGCAGATACGTTTATTTTTAGGAGGCATAGTACTGGGAGCATTGATTTTTTTATTCCCTTCTCTTTACGGAGAAGGATATGAATCAACGAACAGTGCATTAAACGGGAATATTGATTACTTATTTGAGAATAGTATATTTTCGGGGCAGGAGCAACAAATATTTTGGGTACTGGGACTACTTCTTCTCGTTATCATTTTTAAGGTTATCGCTACTTCTACAACCTTTGGAGCAGGTGGAATTGGAGGGGTTTTTGCTCCTTCTCTTTTTATTGGTGCAAGTACCGGTTTGTTTTTCGGGAAATTG
>JAYEGO010000288.1:0-3242 GCA_034659155.1 Bacteroidota bacterium
CTGCATTCTTGATTTCAGGAATAACTTTTTCAAAAAACGATTTTGTTTGATGGATTTCCCGCTCTAAATATTTACTGTCCTGAACTACATCTTGTGGGCCGCCTTTGAACTTTGTTCCGCTACCTCCCTTAATACGATAGTCTTCAATATCTGAGAAAATCTTATGTATCTCCTCTTTGCCGTTTTTAACTGATATAATTATTGCTTTGTTTTTATCTATCCAGATTCCTTTATATTCCTTTTTACTTTCCATTTTCCTTTTTACTTGTTGAAAATACCGATTCATAGAACTGTTTGCCACTTTTATGTTTTTTTATTGTTAAATGCATTAGCAAATATACTCAGGCCTAAATAAAGTCTAAAGTCCAAAAGGAAGTAAAAATAACCCGTTTGGGTTTTAATAAAACAGGAAAGGGCTTACAAGGCAATGTTTGTTTAATCCCGTAAGATATGGAAGGAGGAAGCTGTAGATGCTTGTTTATTTGTTTCTTAGGCTTTTTATATGTCTTAAATAATCTTTGGGCAAAAACCCATATTGATTTTTAAATTGTTTCGAAAAATGACTCTGATTAGTATAGCCAACAGTTTCAGCTACTTCTTTAACACTCTTCTTATTTTCCAATAACAATAATTTTGCCTTATCAAGTTGTTTATGACGCACCCAGGTTTTAACTGGTTTTTCAAAAATATCTTTAAACCCTATTTTAAGTTTTGTTTGATTTATTCCTACTTGTTTTGATAGTGCTTCAATTGTTGGTGCTTCCTGCAAATTTCCCAGCAAAATTTCTTTGGCCTCAATTATCTTTTCAACATCTTGCTGGCTTAAAATATTTTTCTTGCCTGTAGATGTTTCCAGATTGTCTTTAAATACTTTGATTTGTCTGGACAGTAGTTCCAGTGTTATGCCCTCTAAATAAATACTCCGCACCAACTCAATGTATTTGTTTTGAAGGATATCCTGTATATTCTCAGAACTACTTATACTATAGTCTGTTTCGTAAAAAAAAGAGTTTTTAGTTTTAATATCCAAAAAAATATCCCTCATCGTTTTTGACATTTGATCTTCCCCTGATTCAATTTTTTTTCCGAATTTTTCCCGGTCAATTATTATACTGGCAAATATCAAGCTTTCATTCCCTTGTAATACGAACTCTTCTGAACTATTCTTAGGATTGCTTGTAATTGTACTTTGTAATGGAATAAGTGAATATTGTGTATTGTGATTGTTGTAACTATGTGTAATGCTACCCTCGACCATAAAATTAAAAAGTAATGGGGATTGCAGGTCTTTATCAAATAAAAATACACAGTCTTTCTTTAGGCTACAGTCGAATAACAAAAGCCCCACACCATCGCTAAAATCGAAACCAAGTATTCTACCTTCTCCATATTTCTTTGGTACGTTAAGTATTTCTTCCAAATAATTAGATGTAGTATCTGTGTTAAATTTTTCAGCAAGTTTTTCAATAATTTGCTTAGTTTGGTAAGTGTTAAGGCTAAGTTTCATTGCTTTTTGATTATTAATAATTTATATATTACAATCTCCAAATGATTGTCTTACATATTCAACAACCCCACCGGCAGCAGGATACCGTTCTCCTAATTTAGCAAACGAGTAACCGCTTATTGCTGCAATAATACCTCCTATTATAAAAGAAATATATACAGATTTGCCTGCAATAGCACCTGCTTGTCCCATTAATGCAAAAATACCTGCACCGATCATTGCTCCAATACCGATTGAGGCAGCAGACCATAAACCCATAGTTCTTATAGATGTGTTTGACCTATCTTCTTTATGGTTTTTTAGCATTTTTTAAACTTTTAACAGTTGCTTTTTGTCCAATTTCAATTAATTTCTTAGCCTCGTAAAAATTATAAACACTACAACTTTCACCTGATATTTCTATTAAAATATCAGGTGGATTTTTTTCAAGAGCCAAGACAACTAATTTCTCTCTCATCATTTCAAAAGATTCATTCATAATATCAAAAGAGTTTAAGCCGTCTTTATCTTTATGAGAAAATTTCCTGTTAAATTGCTTTTGAATTTTTTTTAATGTTTTTTGATATAATTTCTGCTCTTCATCCTTGTAATTATCACTTTTATCTTTTACTTTAACTAAAGGAACATTTGCATTTACATTAACTGCAATCAAAATATCATTCTTAATTCGTTTTGCACTATTGATAGGAATATTATTTACTACTCCACCATCTACAAGTATGGATTCCTTAAATTTAAAAGGAGTTAAAACATTAGGTATTGCAATAGATGCCCTTATTGCATCATAAATACTGCCTTTTGTAAAAAGAATTTCTTTTTTGTTAGTTAAATCAGTAGCTGTTGCAGAATAATTAATTTCTATATCCTCAATTTTAAAATCCGGTATGAATTCTTTCAACGATTCAAATACCTTGTCGCCTTTAATAAATCCTTGTTTACCAAGCGTAAAGTCAAGTAATTTGAAAACATCAATTTTATCGAGTGATGTAATCCAGTTCTTGAACTCTTTTAATTTACCAACAGCGTATATGCCTCCAACTAATGCCCCCATAGAAGTCCCCGTTATAGAATGTATATTATAGCCCTGCTTTTCTAACTCTTCTATAACACCAATATGTGCGGTTCCTCTTGCACCTCCACCTGATAAAACTAATGATACATCTTTCTTCATTTTATTGTTTTTATTTTGATTGAATTTAATGCTCTATCTTTAATAGGCTACAACGTAATATTATTTTTTCCATCGTTTTTTCAAGTTACAATAAAGGGGTGATATTTGCTTTGTCACCCGGTAGAATAATTCTAATTTAAAATGATGGATAAAATAAGTTGGAGTAGTCCGCCTTTGCTATGGGCATGGCATCAAACACTTTTTTTCTATTGAGCTTATGGCATGGGTTTTTTATTATTATTAAATACTGGTTTTTCTAATAGTCTGTTTTTTTGTCCGGATTTGGACATAGCTTTTCTATTTCAGTTTTTAATACTGATTGTTTTTATAATCGCCCACAGTGTCACAGAAATTATTTTAGTTTATCCCTTTTCAGTATTCCCACAAACCAGGCTTCAAATCCTTCTATAGGAGATGGGGCAAAAGAATTGATCAGCTTGCCCTTTGGATCAATTAATACATAAGTTGGAAAAACCTTAACATTATAGTCAATCAGAAGTTTTTCCTGTTTTCCGTAAAACAAAAAATGCCATGGATAATTCTTTGTTTGCAACCCTGAGGTCA
>JAYEGO010000289.1:0-3232 GCA_034659155.1 Bacteroidota bacterium
CTCCAAATTTGCTGATATGTTTTAGAATCCATTTTTTTTTCTTTTGAGCAAAAATTTTTCCGGCACGGTAAGGAGCCCATTGAGGCAGGATTGTTTGTACCTTTCCCCCATGATTTATTCGAATGCTTATTCTTTTGGCTTTCTTGCTTTTCCTGATAGTTATCTCACCTATATCTTCAATAAAAAGAGTTCTCATTATATGCGCAATTCGGTATATTTTCCAGTTTCAATTAACAAATCTAAACAAATAAGCTACCAAAGATAATGTATTTAGCCAATCCTATTTTGCATTTGAAACAGGTCTTAATTCGCAATAATTCATAAAATTTCATAAAAATGAGTATTAAAAGACTTAAATCATATAAATAAAGATAAGAAGGTATTTGTTTTATCAATATCTTTAAAGCTTGTTATAAAAAGAACACCAAATGAAAATGAGCACAAGAATTTTTTTTGCAATAATAATTATGTTGTTTGTTTTTTATCCTGAAGGATATAATCAGGAGAAAAAAATCTGGACTTTGCAGGATTGTGTAAGCTATGCTTTTGAGAATAATATCAGGATTAAGCAACAGGGGTTAAATACGAAATTCAATGAAAACACATTGAAGCAGTCAAAAATTAATCTTGCACCTAATGTAAATGCAGGAGCATCACATTCATACACTCAGGGAAGATCATTGAATGAAGCAACCTATCTTTACACCACACAAGATCAGCAAGCTTCAAATTTCAATATCAACTCAAGTGTCACATTATTTAATGGACTTCAACAGAAAAATACCATTAAACAAAATGAGTATAATTTATTTGCCAGTATACAAGATATTGAAAAGTTAAAAAATGACATATCTGTGAATATTGCCCTTGCTTACCTTCAAATATTATTGAATAAAGAGTTGCTTGAGGTTACAAACAATCAAATGGAGATTACTAATCAGCAAATTGTAAGAACCGGAAAGCTTGTTGATGCAGGGAGCCTTCCGGAAGGGAATCTCTTAGAGATTAATGCACAGGCAGCCAGGGAAGAAATGCAGTTTGTCAGCAGTCAGAATCAGTTAGATATTTCCTATCTTACACTAACACAAATTTTAGATCTTGATTCCACTGGAGGATTTAATATTGAGATGCCTGATCTTTCCTCCATTATCGATGAAGAATACATTATTTCTCCTGTTGACCTGGTTTTTCGTGAGGCATTAAATATCATGCCTGAAATAAAAGGGGCAGAGTACAGGCTGAAAAGTTCTGAGCAGGATTTGAAGATTGCAAAGGGGTCAAGATCTCCCAGGTTTTCCTTGAGTGGAAGTTGGGGTACTGTATATTCAGATGCCAGATCAAGATATTTCATAGACCCGGGAACCGGAAATATTAGCCAGGAGTTTTATCCTTTCTGGGATCAGCTTGATGATAGTAGAAATTGGGGTGTTACCCTTGGGATGTCCATACCTATATTTAATGGCTGGATGGTTAATACAGGTATCAGTAATGCCAGGCTAAACATTGAGAATTTTCAGTATGAATTGAAAAACACCCAAAATCTTCTTTATAAAGAAATTCAACAGGCATATGCAGATGCTACAGCAGCTATGAAAAAATTCAGGGCCAGTGAAAAAGCTGTAACCTCAATGGAAGAAGCATTTCGGTATACAGAGCAAAAGTTTAATGTTGGATTGTTAAATACTGTAGATTATAACACTTCTAAAAACCAGTTAACGCAAGCTCAATCAGAATTGCTTCAGGCAAAGTATGAATATGTTTTTTATATAAATGTTCTTGAATTTTATAAAGGCAAACCAATTGATTTTTAATTTTATTTTGAATAATAATGAAAACAAATAAACTTCTCAAAATCATTGCCGGTGTTACGGTTATATTATTGATTCTGGCATTTGCCGGAAAGAGACTAGGGTGGTTTGGAAAAGCTGAGACAGTTAAAGTTGCAGTGGAAAAAGGTGAATTACGGACCATTGTTGAAACCATTAATGCAAACGGAAGAATTAGTCCGGAAACAGAAATAAGAATTACCCCGGATGTTTCAGGTGAAATTATTGCATTATACATCAAAGAAGGGGAAAACGTAAAAGCAGGAAAACTTTTGGCAAAAATAAAGCCAGACATCTATGTCTCGGCAAAAGACAGGGCTGAAGCTTCTCTTAGTTCTGCCAGAGCCAGGGTTGCCCAGGTTGAAGCCAATTTTGTTCAGGCAAAACTTGCTTATGAAAGAAGTGAACAATTGTGGGAACAAAAGACCATATCCAAATCAGAAATTGAGCAGGCTGAGGCATCTTATAAAATGGCACAAGCAGATGTTGAATCTGCAAAGGCATCTGTAAGAAGTGCGAAAGCCTCTCTGAATGAAGCTTCAGAAAATTTAGTTAAAACAACTTTATATGCCCCTGTCGATGGAACAATATACGGTTTACAGGTTGAGATGGGAGAAAGGGTAGTGGGAACAGCAATGATGTCTGGAACAGAAATGATGAGAATTGCCAATCTGAGCAGGATGGAGGTAGTAGTTGAAGTGAATGAAAATGATATAGTCAGGGTTAATTATATGGATACTGCAATTGTTGAGGTGGATGCATACATGGATCATGAATTTAAAGGAGTGGTTACTGAAATTGCAAACTCAGCAACTTCCACAGGGGTTGCAGTGGATCAGGTTACAAGCTTTAATGTTAAGATACTTCTGCTTAGTAGTTCCTATGATGACCTGATTACATCAACCAACAAAATACCTTTTCGTCCAGGAATGTCTGCTACTGTAGATATCCAGACAGAAACCCGTATCAATACACTTTGTATACCTATTCAGGCTGTTACAACCCGGGCAGATACAGTTGGGTTGGAAGAGGAAGAGGAAGAAATTATTTCTTATTCAGACAAGGACATCAAAGAAGTGGTTTTTGTTGTTAGTGAAGATGAAACTATGGTATTGAAAAAAGAGGTAGAAACCGGTATACAGGACAAAAACTATATTGAGGTTTTATCAGGGATCGATGAAAAGAATAAAGTGGTTATTTCCCCTTACAGTGCAATTTCAAAAAAATTAAATGACAGTTCACTTGTTGAGGTCGTGAATAAAAAAGATCTTTTCAAAAGCAAGAAAAAATAAATACATCTTATTGTATGGCGACAAGGATTCTTCATATTGAAACAGCTACACACACCTGTTCAGCTGCTCTTTCATATGGGGAAAAGCTTATTTTGTTTAAAGAAAGCCATATTG
>JAYEGO010000290.1:0-3225 GCA_034659155.1 Bacteroidota bacterium
ATGTACTGTCAGGGCGCAATAAGCCTAGCTTTGAGTTTTTACAGAAGCTATTTCAGGCTTACCCTAAAATCAATGCAGATTGGCTTATAATTGGTCGCGAACCTATGTTTTTAGACTCTAATAGTGAAGGCGAAGCAATTTCTTCCGAAATATTCTCTTCTAAGGGGGATTCAAATTCAGGGACTGCTATGGAGTTCGGAACAGATAATCAGAATAGACTGGTGAAGTCTGAAGATCCTCCTGTTTACGAAAAACAGACTAATGCTATTACTATTTCCGCTGGTTCCGGGAGTATTGAGACGGTTATCATTCTGTATAAGGATGGCAGTTTTCGTGAATATAACCCACGGAGCTCCTCTGAAGCATAGCTGTTGTTATTCTAAGCAGATGCTGTTAATTGGTGATAAAAAAATCTTTATTCATTGCTGTTCTCCGTTTAGCTTCTATATCTTTATAGAATTCTTTAAATATTATTCTAGAATACACTAATGTCCGGTTAAAAACTATGTGTGGGCTAAAGCCCATACAACATGAGACTTTACAAACCCCTGGCTTAAGCCAGGGGTTAATTAGAAGAATTAATAATGGGCTTTAGCCCTTCACCTAAATATTTGATTTTAAGGTGAATTAAAATTTTTAAATCTAATTTCTTAATAAAGCTATATTTACCTGACAATAGTGATTTAGAATATAGGCGGCAATTGCTTTAGCTGTCATTAACGAGCTTGTTTTTACCGGATATGAAGAAATTTGTACGTGATTTTGAGCTTATTGCTAACAAAAGGATAAACAGGGAATACTATTTACTGGTACTGAAATTACCTGATAAATTGCCGGAGTTATTTCCCGGACAGTTTGTGGAGATACGCATAGACAACAGCAATGATACTTTTTTAAGGCGACCCATTTCATTGTATGATGTGGATTATGAGAAGCATCGTATTTATTTGCTTATTCAGGAGGTGGGAAAGGGAACCCGTAAGCTTGCTGGTTTAAAAGTTGGGGATAAGCTTAATCTCATCTACCCCCTTGGCAACTCTTTTAGCCTCCCCGGGCAGCAGGGCAAGGTTTTGCTTGTAGGTGGTGGTGTGGGAGTGGCACCGCTTCTTTTTCTGGCAAGGTTCTTAACCCAGAATAATGTAGAACCCGAATTTTTGCTTGGGTTCAGGAATAATGAGTTGCTGGTAAATCTGGCGGATTTTGAAAAATTTGGTAAGGTACACTTATCCACCGATGACGGAAGTGAAGGGGAAGCCGGTACCGTTATGGATCACTCTCTTCTCAAAGCAGCTTCTTTTCCTTATGTGAAAGTTTATACCTGCGGTCCCCAGGTAATGATGAAAGCTGTAGGAAGCTTTGCTGAAGCACTCAATGTAGAATGTGAGGCCTCGCTTGAAAATACTATGGCCTGTGGATTTGGGGCTTGCCTGTGCTGTATCCAGGAAACTGTGAGAGGAAATTTGAGGGTTTGTAAGGAAGGCCCTGTATTCAATACAAAAGATTTGATATGGTAGACCTTAAGGTAAATATAGGGAGGCTTATATGTAAAAACCCGGTATCTACTGCCTCGGGTTGCTTTGGTTATGGCCATGAGTATGATGATTTCATGGATGTAAATCGACTGGGAGCCATTTTTATGAAAGGAACCACCGGCAGCAAGCGAGAGGGAAATCCTTATCCCAGAATGGCAGAAACGTCTTCAGGTATGTTGAATTCGGTGGGACTTCAAAACAAGGGAGTGGATCAGTTTATAAAAGAGATCTATCCACAAATACAGGATTATAAAACCCATATTATTGTAAATGTAAGCGGCTCTACCATTGAGGAGTATGTGGATGTAACAGAAAAATTGAATGATCTGGAAAAAATTCCGGCAATTGAGCTGAATATATCCTGTCCGAATGTTAAAGAAGGTGGTATGGTATTCGGAACCCATTGTCCATCTGCAATACATGTTACCAGGGAGGTGAGGAAGGCCTGGGATAAAAGTCTGATTGTGAAATTATCTCCTAACGTGACTTCTATATCTGAATTTGCAAAAGCAGTGGAAGGAGAGGGGGCCGATTCAATTTCCCTGATCAATACACTTCTCGGGATGGCCATAGATGCAAGAACCCGTAAGCCTGTTCTTGCTACTGTGACAGGGGGACTTTCCGGACCAGCCATAAAGCCTGTTGCACTGCGCATGGTATGGCAGGCGTATCATGCGGTGAAAATCCCCATCATAGGGATGGGTGGTATTATGAATGCTACCGATGCCATTGAATTTATGCTGGCAGGGGCGACTGCCATTCAAATTGGTACAGCCAATTTTATCGATCCTGCCGTTTCGATCAAAGTACTTGAAGGAATTGAAAAGTATTGTGAAGAACAGGGAGTCACAAATGTGAATGAGCTGATAGGAGGGATGGAAAGTTAGAAGGATGAAGGATGATCGATGAATAGCAGAGTCTTTGTTAATCATTAATCATTAATCAATAATCATTCTTAGCCTTTCTAATCGACGATCTAATTTACATATGTAAATGTACCTGAATTGCGAGAAAATGCAGTAGCGCGACACTGGCGGGCATTAGCGGGCATTATCTGGTCTCTGTTAAGCATATTTGTGAATAATTTTGTTTACAAGTATCTGTTTTATTGTTTTATGTGATTGAAAGGACTATTTTTAAATCATGAATAAATTAATTACAATTCTGGAAAAGCATGCTACAGGAAAAAAGGTCTTTATATTTTTTCTTCTTTCAACTTCTGTTTACCTGGCAATGCTTTTCATCACCGTACCAAAGGCTATGAGCTTTTCGGAGGGTATGAGATTATTGGATATAATACCAGGAGGCTATGGTGTGGAATATGTTATGGGTTTATTTGAAACCCTGGGTGAAGAGGGCAGGAGGGTTTACTTGTGGAATCAGATCCCTCTGGATATGATTTATCCTGGTCTTTTTGGCATTACTTATTCCTTATTGCTATTTTATATTTTAAAGATTTTGTTAAGAAAGGAAAGTAATTGGGTTTTCCTTGCTTTTCTTCCTGTAGCAGGTGGTTTATTCGATTATCTGGAAAACATTGGGATTATAATCATGTTGAGTTCCTACCCCTCGTTTTCTGCCCTTGTGGTCAGACTGACCAGTATTTTTACTGTGCTAAAAAGTATATCAATCACAATTTCCTTTGTGGTTCTGCTGGTCTGTCTTGGTATATTGTTGTGGAATAAACTAAAAC
>JAYEGO010000291.1:0-3218 GCA_034659155.1 Bacteroidota bacterium
ACCCTGACTTTCAGCAGGAATTATGACAAGAGGGTAGGAGTCAACTATGATTTGTTTTTATACAAACTTGAAAACCGATCTCCTGTTTTAACTCGTTTACCAGAAGGAAAGTTTATTGATAAAACCCAGGCTTACTCATTTGATGACAATGAGTATTTGTACCTGGGAGACCAATCTGGAATTATTAACAGGTATCATTCTCGCTTTGATAGCACCATTAGTTATATTGATACAAGTATCCACTACAGGTATTTTACCAACTCAGTTCCGCTTACAAACTATTCAAGGAATATAATTGAAGCTGATTTTGCTCATGCATCAGGAATGATGGGGGAGGTGGTATATGAAAAGGGCAGGTATTATATGTATTATGACTTTTTATTGAAAGGAGGGCTTCCGGAATTTGCAAATCCTGAAACTACCGAATTCAGAGAAAAGCATACAAAGGATCTACATAAAGCAGATAGTATAGAAATTCTTAGACAGAAGCTGATTGAGGAGGACCGCCGAATTAGGGATACACTAACAAAACCACTTTATGCTTATTTTGAAATTGATAAGGAGGTAGATATAAATAATTATGTGTTCGAGGAGGAGAAGGAAAATTATTACTGGCAGCTACTGAAAAAAGATAATATTGAAGTAGATCTCGATGCTGATGCC
The DNA here is from genome assembly GCA_034659155.1 of Bacteroidota bacterium. Taxonomy (GTDB): domain Bacteria; phylum Bacteroidota; class Bacteroidia; order Bacteroidales; family VadinHA17; genus JAYEGO01. Next base: position 664 of record JAYEGO010000291.1, read on the forward strand.
CTGGATATACCCCCCATCCGAATTTATGAAACATCCTTCTATAACAACTATATGGCATCTCAGGTTGATTTTGGTTTTATGGGGCAATCCTATCAGGCTTTTAATGGCAGTGGAGTATACAACAATACCGGGATAGGGATGCTTTTTAATATTGGCACCAATGACTTGTTCGAGGATTATAAAATTGTTGGTGGATTCAGATTTTCCGGGGACTTTGATTCCGGGGAATTTTTATTGAGTTTTGAAGATCTGAAAAAGAGAATGGACAAGCAGATTATATTTCACAGGCAATCCTATAAAACCTGGGTAGACTATTCAACTTATGTAAAAATAAGATCTAACCAACTCTTTTATAGTTTGAGATATCCTTTTAATCAGGTAATGGCTGTAAAGGGGACTGCAAGCATAAGAAGTGACAGACAGATTTACCTGTCAACTAATACCGACAATTTATATAAGGAAAACCTATATGTGACCTGGGCTAATTTGAAGCTTGAATACATATATGATAATACCAGATATCGCGGAATTAATTTTTATAATGGTACAAGATTTAAAATCTTTATTGAAGCTTACCGCCAGATTGAAAGGAAGAAGTCAGATGTTTTTATTATAGGGGGTGATTTCAGGCACTATCTTAAAATTCACAGGGATTTGATTTGGGCAAACCGTTTTGCTGTAAGTACTTCTTTTGGGCATAATAAGCTGGTATATTATATGGGTGCCATTGACAACTGGTTTATGATATTTGATTATGAGAAGATGTTTAACAGAAGTATTCCTGTTGATCAAACTCAAAATTATGTTTTTCAAACATTGGCTACTAATATGCGGGGGTTTAAGCAAAATATACGAAATGGTAATTCTTTTGCACTAATAAATTCCGAGATCAGATGGCCAATTATCAGGTATCTTGCAGATCATTCCATTTCCAATAAATTTTTACACAATTTTCATATAGTTGGTTTTGCAGATCTTGGTACTGCATGGACCGGGTGGAATCCTTATGCAGGTGATAATTCATACGACAAGGAGGTAATTGAAAATGGTCCCATTACCGTCACGGTACATTCAAACCGGGAGCCTATTGTTGCAGGCTATGGCTTTGGTGCCAGGTCAACACTATTCGGTTATTTTGTCAGGGCTGACTATGGCTGGGGAGTGGAGAATTTGCAGGTACGAAAACCAATGTTTTATTTTTCCTTTAGTTTAGACTTCTAATCATGAGTTACACAGATATTCTTATGCTTTTGCTTATTGGCCTTTTTGCCGGTACTGTTGGTGGATCTTTGGGAGTAGGAGGAGGTATTGTTATTGTTCCTGCCCTGGTTTTCTATTTTGGATTGAGTCAGCATTCTGCACAGGGAACCAGTCTTGCGGTTCTTATGTTTCCTGTAGCAATATTTGGAGCTTATAATTATTATAAGAATGGTTATGTAAATATTAAATATGCTATCATCATTGTTCTCGCATTTGCAGTAGGACAATATTTGGGCTCGCTTTTATCTGTCAATCTTCCCGAGCGTGTGCTACGTAAGGCTTTTGGGGGCTTTGTGGTGCTGGCTGGCCTCAGGATGATCTTCTGGAAATAATAATTGATTTATCAAATCATTTTATTAAATATTTGTATATTTGCCAAACTTTTTTGAGATAGAGCTTGAATAATTGTTAACTAATAAATTTTTAAAAATGGCTTACGTAATTAATGATGATTGTACTGCTTGCGGCACATGTGTTGATGAATGTCCGGTTGAGGCAATATCGGAAGGTGATATCTATAAAATTGATCCTGATCTTTGCACCGATTGTGGTGCTTGTGCAGATGTATGTCCCGTTGAAGCCATTCATCCGGAATAAGAATTTTATTTCTTTCCTAAGAAAACTGAAAGACCCGTCGTTAAGGCTGGTCTTTTTTGATTTTAAGGCATAAGTATAAGTCAGGTTTTGACACAAATTTTGCCTTGTGCTATTACAATGAGATTTGCTCGAAAACAAGAAATCGGAATCTGGAGATTACCAATTATGTGTATGTGGGTAAAAACTCAACTCGGATCATACTTTGAAACCATCAGTATCTTTTGATAATCTGAATCATTCATTAATTCCGGTAAACTTGTATTCGGACTGTTTTTCATGTACTTGCTTACAATTTGGAACCCCAGCCAAACTGCTGCCCTCCCGGGAGACTCCTTTGGGAAGTAATTTGTAAATGGCCCTTCCCCAATAAGTTTCCTGATGGCAAGATGGTCAGTATCAAATAACAGCTTATTCTCAACCAGGTAGCTCCACATTTGTTTTTCGTTTTCAATACACCATTCATATTGCTCAGACGAAAATCCCATTATGATATGATCAGACTCATCGGGCATCATTGCCTTGACAAAATAGCTTAGCTTTCCATGATAAATAATATTATTTAAAACATTGTTCCTTGCATCGCCAAATGCAAATTCAGTGCTTCCCCAGGAATGCATACAATCTGAGGGTATTTTTTCAGGATACATGTTATTTCTTATGAATAATGGTAAACCAAGTCGAGGATAATATTCATAATC
>JAYEGO010000292.1:0-3218 GCA_034659155.1 Bacteroidota bacterium
AATCTCGCGGACACGGAATGAGGTAAGGTTGGTAAAAACTTTCCCATTGATCAGGGCAGCCGGTTCCTGATCACTCATGCCAATGCATGAAGTGTCAAAAATACCAATCAGACCATCTTCAGTAACTTCACCAAAATTGCATCCAAGCTCCGTTTCAAAGGCCTCCGCAACTTTTTTCCTTCCCTTCATCATGGCAACCAGACTGTTATTCAGATAAATTGAATACTTTCCCCTTGAGTGGCAGGAAAAAAAGTGGTAAAAAGAGATGGTCTGCTCTACATCTGCTGCAGACATGTTTAAACTCCCGGCAATGGTTTCTACTTTGTTTTTGGGTATAAATCCATTCTCACGCTGAATCTCCAACAAAATGTCCATTAAACGGCTTTTGTCATGCTTGAATTTTTCTAGAATGCTCTGAATCTGTTTTGTTGTCATTTTACTGATTTTAATACAAAATCAATTCTCCTGTGAAATGATTAACAGTAAAAATAAATGCTATTTATGGATATTACAAACCCATTAACTAAATTTTTATTATGACAGATAACATACAGGTGATTTTTATCATGCTATAGCGATTAACTACCATGTAGTAAGGGTGTTATGGTGCATAATGGGAGGCTGTTTATTTTTATGATTATTGTCATAATAATACTTCTGCTTTTATCAGTAATCTTTTTATAGTTTTATAGCACATATGTGATTTTAGAATTCTTGAAAAAGAGTATCAATATTCGAATTAAGGGGCTTGTCCAGGGTGTTGGATTCAGACCATTTGTGTATCGAATTGCCGGGAAGCATGGATTGAAGGGCAGGGTTGAAAATAGAAACGATGGTGTAATTATTGATGTTGTGGGAGAGGAGAATGCATTAAATAGTTTCATTGAAGATCTGAAAACAAATACTCCTCCAGCCTCGGAAATTCATTCCGTGGAAATTCAAAATTCCAATAATACAACTTTTACAGATTTTCAGATTAGCAAGAGTAAAAACATTTCCGAGGAGATAACCCTTGTTAGTCCCGATATTTCAGTTTGTAAGGAGTGCCTGGAAGATATGAAAATTCAGGAACACAGAATAGACTACCCCTTTATCAATTGTACTAATTGCGGACCCCGTTTCACAATCATTAGAAGCCTTCCGTATGACCGTCCTGAAACTACAATGAGTGTTTTTCCTATGTGTGAAAAGTGCAGTAGCGAGTATTGCAATGTTCTCGATCGCAGATTTCATGCCCAGCCTGTTGCTTGCAGCAATTGTGGTCCAAAATATAGTTTGAATTTCAATGGTAAGAAAATTGAGGATCAGAACCTTATCCTCAAAACTATGCGTACATTACTGAAGGAAGGGAAGGTAATTGCAGTTAAGGGGATGGGTGGTTATTTTCTTGCCTGTGATGCCTTGAACCAGGAGGCAGTGAGAAAACTTAGAGAAGGGAAGAATAGGGAAGGTAAACCCTTTGCTGTTATGTTTCCTGACATGGAAACTATAGAAAAGTATGCCTATATAGATGAGGATGAAAAAAGATGGATTAGCTCCTGGCAGCGACCAATAATATTGCTTCGTAAAAAGAAGGCATTGGCCCGGGATGTTTGTGTTGGCTTCTCTACCATTGGAAGCATGCTGCCCTATATGCCTTTTCATTACCTTTTATTTGAAGGAAACCAGTTTGATGCTCTTGTATTTACAAGCGGAAATATTATAGATGAACCTATTGTTATTGATGACAACAGGGCTATTCAACTATTCCTCCCGATTTATGATGCTGTACTCACATATAATCGTGAAATTTTTAACCGGGTTGATGATTCAGTGGGTATGATTGTGAACCATAGTGAGAGAATTATTCGTCGATCAAGAGGCTATGCTCCATCGCCAATACATCTTGATTTGGATGTGGATGGCTTAATAGCTGTTGGAGCTGAACTGGTAAATTCTTTTTGTGTTGGCAAAGGGAAGCAGGCATTTTTAAGTCAGCATATTGGAGATTTGAAAAACCTGGAGACTTATGAATTTTTCAGGGAATCCATGTCCAGGTTTACTAATCTGTTCAGGGTTCAGCCCCAACTTATGGTTTGTGATCTACATCCCGATTATCTTTCTTCAAAATTTGCAGCACAGGCAGGGCTTCCTGTTATGGAAGTACAACATCATCATGCACACATTGCATCCTGTATGGCAGAATACAAACTCGATGAGAAAGTCATTGGTGTAGCCTTTGATGGGGTAGGTCTGGGGGATGATGGCCGGATCTGGGGAGGGGAGTTCTTTATTTGTGACCTGAAAGAATACAGGAGATTAAATCATTTTGAATACGTGATGATGCCAGGAGGAGACCAGGCTACACTCCATCCATGGAGAATGGCTGTTTCATATTTGTATCATACTTTTGGGACTGATTTCCTGGATATGGATCTGCCTTTCCTGAAGTCTGTTGATAAGAAGGAACTGGAACTGGTAATTCAAATGCTTGAAAAAAAGATCAATAGTCCTTTAAGCTCAAGTGCAGGAAGGTTATTTGATGCTGTAGCTGCATTAACGGGCTTATGTAATCACTCATCATTTCATGCAGAGGCCCCTATGCGACTTGAAACCATGATTAAGGATGCATCCGGGGAGAGATATGACTTTATTAATAATGGAAGCATTTCGTTTGTTCCAATGATCAAAAAGATCTTAAAAGATATTCATCATGGTATTTCTGTGGAGGAGATCTCAGCCAAATTTCATAATACCATCATTGAGATGATCCTGGAAGTTTGTAATCAGCTTAGAGCTGAAGAAAACGTCAGAAAAGTTGTTCTTTCAGGCGGAAGCTTTCAGAACAGGTATATTCTTGAAAGACTTGAAAGAAAACTATTGGCAGATGGCTTTGAGGTTTTTGCTCATAAAAAGCTACCCTCAAATGATGGTGGAATAGCCCTGGGGCAAATTGCAATTGCCGCTAAAAGAAGGGCAATCGGGGGTGATATGATTGAAAATGAAGCCTTATAATTGATCGAAAAGGATTCAAAAAAATAAGCACCATGCTTCAGCATGGTGTTAAATGTAAGCAAACATATGTTTTTAGTGCGCTTTAGCGTAATAATATAAAGTCAGCTCAAAGCTGACTAATCAAATATGGCATTTCCCACTAACACCAAGCTAAAGCATGGTGCTGTTTTTAATCCTGACATTTCTGCGATCACCATATCCGTTGCAGACGGAGTAGGAGATAT
>JAYEGO010000293.1:0-3214 GCA_034659155.1 Bacteroidota bacterium
ATAATGCACATATGTGCATAATGCAAATTTTTTCAATAATATTTTACTTCTTAACTTTGTTGAACTGGAAAAATGGATAGGAGTCCTTTAGACAGAATCTATTTGCCAGGCAATATTTTCCGAAACCCTGCCAGCATGGAAGATCGGAATCCCAGGTTGGTAAGCTTCACTTAACACTACTCCTTATCATAAAGATGTGTGATATCCAAAATAAAACCTTCCATTCCCATTGGTTTATTCCCAACACAGAAAGGGTTTGCAGAGAGAATATGCTTTCCTGTGGTATTATCCTTACATCTCCTGATTTCGAGCTTCCCGGATATAGTTTCACCATTAAGCACCTTTTCAAAGGACTGCTGGAGTCTTTCAATATCTTCGGGTCTGCGCGTTAATGAAAAGTGTTTCCCTACAACTTCATCTTTATGGTCATATTTATAGAGTTTTAACCAGGCCTCATTCACATCCATAATAAGGCCATCCATATTTAGTCTGTAATAACCAGCTCCACTATTTCGTACTGTATGATACATATGCTCCATAAGTTCATCGCGTTCCCCTATATCCATAATGAATCCTTCCATGCCCGTAATTTTGCCTTCCTCTACTATGGGGTTAGCTGAAAGCAGGTGTCTTCCTTCCATACCATCAAAAGTTTTGCGGATTACTGGATGGCCTGTAATAAATTCCCCTTTCATAACACGATTTACCAGCTCTTCCAGTTCTTTTAGATTTCTTTCATCTCGTGTGTGAGAAAAATGTTTCCCGACTACCCTGGTTCTGTCCTGACAATGATACATTTTAAGCCAGGCCTCATTTACATCCTGAATGATACCATCTGAATCCATTCTGTAATATCCGGCTGCACTATCATCAACAGCATGCTGCAAGTTTTTCTGTCTTTCCTCTTTTTCATCTAAATCTATAACCTCCCAACCGGTTATCATTGCTTTAATACTGGATAATGGAGTATCACCGGTTGTAGTAAGATATACATGGGCAATGACGAAGGCAAGGAGAGCAAAAGCACCAAGAGTGTGTATAATTGCGGTAATACTTAAACCGCTTTCATGAATTGGATTGTTCGGATATATATAAAACATGTATATAAACCCGGTCAGAACCTGCAAAGGAATTACCAATAATTTTAATCCCAGATAAATAAAGCGCTGTATGGGATTAAATTTATTATAAATGGTTTTATGTGTTGGGTGAGGTGCTCCTTTAAATATGCCACTGATATAATAGTTAAATTGAGCCGTAATAAATTGTGTTGTAGGAATATACTGCTTCCATTCTCCGGTGGCAAAATGCCAGAATACAGCAAATATGATAAGAATCAGGAAGGCCCATGCAGCCGTATCGTGCCAGCGAACCACATTTTCAAATCCGAAAAGTTGAAAGGTCCCATGGATTTCAAAACCTGTAAGTGCCAGAAAAAAGATTAAAAGGGCCTGACTCCAATGCCAGAAACGTTCAAATCCCCGATATATATAAGTGCTTTTTTTCATTTTTTTATTTCTTTTTAAATATCCTTAATAATCCATGAATCACAACTCCCAGGGCAGATAATATGATCATAGCAAATCCCATAAAATCAAGGGAAATACTTCGGTCCCTTCCGGGCAGATAAAAATCTGTAAGATTTGCAAGACGACTATCCCTTGAATGACAATCTATACATTGAAGCGACTCCTCCTTGGGAGCAACCATGTGATTTACAGGCCAGTACATGACAGTATGAATGAAGTCATAAGAACCACTATAATCAAGTTCTGCCTCTTTCATACCCTCAATAGCAGCTTTTTGCCAGTCGAAGTTTTTCCAGTAAGCAGTGCTATCTTTTCCAAAAAGATGAGGTAGAATCATGGTGTTGTTTACATTGTCATAAATTTGCTTTGCTTCATGGATTTTTACAGGAATTATCTTTGAATACTTATCCTTGTATTCCCCTAACAAAGTATTAAGTTCTACGCTTTGAGAAGTATCTATTTCATCTCCCATTACGTAGTGTTGGGCCTCACCATTAAACCAATTATATGAAGGTACCACATCTGTTTCCCATTGAAACGAACCCTTTTTAGTATGATAAGTAATGTTGCCCATACTGTCTTTCTCAACCCTCAAACTTCCATCTTCATTAAATTGTCCTGCTGTTGACCAATCCCAATACATTTTAGTGGCACTGACTTTAGCAAATGAAGGGATATGACAAGTCTGACAGGCAATTTTTGTAGAATGCTGTTCCAGGATTTTATTGTTATGGGGTGCTTCAGAATGACATGATTCACAGGAAACCCGGTTGGTATCAATTGAAGCTATGGAATAAAGATTTCCACTTATGTTATGTCTTTCGGTTTTATGACAATCCACACAATCCATATTCCCTCCATCTGCCCCCATATGTACATCTACCGTTTTAGATACATCATTCAGTTCATTGGCAATATCTCCGTGCTTCACATTGTTTCCTCCTCCGCCAACAAAATGACAGGCTCCACAATTCTGATTGGTGGGAGAACCAATATTTTGAGCTATAAGAGTGTAGTCTGGCGCCTGAAATGTTTTTCCATCAAATATTTTTTCTGTGGTAGCCGGATAGCCAGCATCTGTCGGGAATTTTTTATATGTGCCTGTTTGATCATGACAAACAATACAGTCAATATTCCGGGGATCTGCAAAATCAAAACTTTCATCTTTCCAGCCAAAACCAATATGACAACTTGTGCAACGTGCTTCGTTTGAGGTCACGCCTATACAAAAGTTATTTATGATATTTCTCTTTCCCAATTGTATGGTATCCCCTTTTCCGGTAACATATTCCCTGCTCCATGTCCAGTGTGAGGACTGCATTACATCCTGTGCGGTCATATTATGGCAGCTTAAACAAGCTTCTGTAACCTCATGTGGGGTTTTGAACTCCTTATTTAAGGTTCTATACTTACTGTGATCTACACGTGGCAATGTGTCCTTTTTAAAATTGACAGCTATGAGCGAATCCATGTGCTCATTCATTTTCGTTTTATTGAAATAGATAGCACCAAGTACCCATGGCAACAAAATAGCTATAAACAAGACCAGGAGCCTTATAAATTTTTCTTGTGATTTTCTTATCATCAACATGTTTAAATTCTTTATTTTGGTAAGATAAATAATTTATTACCTGACTAACTACAGCTTAAGTGTATTCTGTAGACTACATAGATTTTCAATTATC
>JAYEGO010000294.1:0-12504 GCA_034659155.1 Bacteroidota bacterium
AAAAAGAAATTCGAAGATCTGATGGATCTTATATCAGGTTTGATGACAATGCAGTAGTATTGCTCAACGCTGCAGATGAAATTAGGGGCACTCGTATCTTTGGTCCGGTTGCCAGAGAATTGCGTGATAGTTATATGAAAATTATTTCTTTAGCACCCGAGGTGCTTTAATTGAAAATATTGTTCGAAATGAGCAGAATGAATAAATTACATGTAAAAAAAGGCGACACGGTTTTCGTGATCAGTGGCGAATATAAAGGCCAGCAGGGACGAGTACTGGAAGTCTTGAGAAATAAAAGCAGGGCAATTGTTGAGGGCATGAATATGGTTTCAAAGCATACAAAGCCAAATGCACAAAACCCTCAGGGTGGAATTATTAAGAAAGAGGCCCCTGTTCACTTATCAAATTTATTGCTGGTTGATCCTTCAACAGGAGAGCCGTCAAGAATTGGCAGAAAATTAAATGATAAGGGTAAACTTGTGAGATTTGCTAAAAAATCAGGAGAGGAAATTAAGTAATGGAATACGTACCAAATCTGAAAAAGAAGTATCAGGAGGAAATCGTTTTATCTCTGAAGGAGAAATTTAATTATTCTTCAGTTATGCAGGTTCCTCGTTTGAAAAAGATTGTAATCAATCAGGGAGTTGGTCAGGCAACTGCAGATAAGAAGTTGATTGATAACGGATTGAGTGAAATAACAACTATTGCCGGACAAAAGTCAATTGCAAGACTCTCATCAAAGGATATTTCCAATTTTAAATTGAGAAAGAAAATGCCTGTAGGGGTGAAAGTTACTTTGCGCAGAGACAGAATGTATGAGTTCCTGGAACGATTGGTTTCGGTTGCTCTTCCCAGGATTCGTGATTTTAACGGAGTCGGAAATAAACTGGATGGAAGAGGAAACTATACTCTGGGTATTACAGAACAGATTATTTTTCCGGAAATTGATATAGATAAGATCAATAAAATTATGGGACTTGAGATAAGCTTCGTTACCTCAGCCAGGACAGATGAAGAGGGTTTTGCTTTAATGAAGGAATTCGGGATCCCATTTAAAAACATAAAAAATAATTAATATGGCTAAGGAATCAATGAAGGCCCGGGAAGTAAAGCGTGCCAAACTTGTTGAAAAATACGCTGCAAAAAGAGCGCAATTGAAAGCCGAAGGCGACTATATTGGTTTAAGTAGACTTCCAAGGAATTCAAATCCAATAAGATTACATAATCGTTGTAAAATTACCGGACGACCAAAAGGCTATATGAGGCAGTTTGGGATCAGTAGGATTACCTTCCGGGAAATGGCTTCTGCAGGATTGATCCCCGGGGTTAAGAAAGCTAGCTGGTAGTAGCATTCATGTGAATGTGAGTTTTAATTGAGTTAATAAATAAGAAAATGACAGATACAGTAGCAGATTATCTTACAAGAGTAAGGAATGCAATTAAGGCCGGCCATAAGGTCGTAGAGATACCTGCGTCAAACCTGAAGAAAGATATCACTAAGATACTTCATGAGAAGGGATATATATTGAATTATAAATTTATGGATGAAGGACCTCAAGGCACAATAAAAGTTGCATTGAAGTATCATCCACAGACAAAGGTGTCTGCAATCAAGTCGATGCAAAGGGCTAGTCGCCCGGGCCTTAGGAAATATGCCAATGTGAACGAGATTCCCAGGGTGCTCAATGGACTGGGTATAGCTATTCTTTCCACTTCTAGCGGTGTAATAACTGATAAGGAAGCAAGGAATTTGAATGTTGGTGGAGAAGTTTTGTGTTACGTTTATTAATTAGGAGGATTATTTATGTCACGTATTGGGAATTTGCCCGTGATATTGCCGGAAGGTGTGAGTTTGGAAGTTACCGAAGGTAACCTGGTTAAGGTTAAGGGACCAAAAGGAGAATTACAACAACAAGTGAACTCTGATCTTAACATTAAGCAGGAAGGGAATGAAATTATTATTAGCAGACCTTCTGATGAGAAGGAGCATAAGGCAATGCATGGTTTGTATCGTTCTCTCATTAATAATATGGTGGTGGGAGTGTCAAAAGGATATGAAATAAAACTTGAATTGGTAGGGGTTGGATATCGGGCCGAAGCGAAAGGACAAATACTTGAGTTGGCACTGGGATATTCACACGATATTATGATAGCACTACCTGAAGAAATTAAAATTGAGACTTTAACTGAAAGAAGAGCAAATCCAATCATTACGCTTACAAGTATAGATAAACAACTGATAGGACATATTGCATCGAAAATCAGAGCTCTTAGAAAGCCTGAACCATATAAAGGAAAAGGGGTTAAATATGTGGGTGAATATATCCGTAGAAAAGCAGGTAAAACTGCAAGTGTTTAATAGTTAATTGCTAAAGATCATGGCTCTGACCAAAACAGAAAGAAGAACTAGAATTAGAAGAAGAATAAGGAAAAATATTTCCGGTACAGCAAGTACTCCCAGACTGGCAGTTTTCAGAAGTAACAAGCAAATTTATGCGCAGGCTGTGGATGATAAGAGTGGAAATACTCTGCTTGCAGTTTCTTCTTTAAATAAAGATATTGCTGAGAAGAAAAATATTTCAAAAACCGAAAAGTCTAAGCTTGTTGGTAGATTATTTGCCGAGGAAGCCAAAAAAAAGGGGATTACTTCACTGGTTTTTGACAGGGGTGGTTATTTGTATCATGGAAGAGTGAAGGAATTAGCAGATGCTGCTCGTGAGGGTGGCTTAAAATTCTAAATTGTTATGACAGACGGTATCAGAAAAGTAAAAACCAGCGACCTTGAACTTAAAGACAGACTGGTTAGTATTCAAAGAGTAACAAAGGTTACTAAAGGTGGACGTACATTTAGTTTTTCGGCAATTGTGGTTGTCGGAAATGAAGATGGAATTGTTGGACATGGATTAGGAAAAGCGAAGGAAGTTACCACTGCTATTTCTAAAGGTATTGAGGATGCCAAGAAGAACCTGATTAAGGTTCCTGTACATAGGGGGACAATCCCTCATGAGCAGCTGGCCAAGTATGGTGGAGCAAGTGTATTTCTTAAGCCCGCTTCAGAAGGTACAGGAGTGAAAGCCGGGGGTGCTATGCGTGCTGTTCTGGAAAGCGTTGGTGTAAAAAATGTTCTTGCAAAATCAAAAGGATCATCAAACCCACATAACCTGGTAAAGGCAACTTTTGCTGCCCTGCTTGAATTGCGTGATGCAAAAGCAGTGTCTCAGGCACGTGGCGTGACAATTGATAAAGTTTTTAATGGTTAGAATTTTAAGAGGATGGCAAAAATAAAAATTACACAAATAAAAAGCCGCATAGGAAGCCCTAAGCGCCAGAAACTAACTCTGGATGCCCTGGGATTAAGAAAAATGCATGGCTCTGTAGAAAAAGAAGCTACCCCACAGATACTGGGTATGGTTACCAAGGTTAGACATCTGGTTAAGGTAGAGGAAGTATAATAGATCAATAAGAAGATTAAAATGGACTTAAGTAATCTTAAACCTGCAAAAGGTTCAACACATAAAGAAAAAAGAATTGGTCGGGGCCAGGGTTCTGGAAAAGGTAGAACTGCAACCAGGGGACATAAAGGCCAGAAATCAAGGTCTGGGTATTCTCGCAAAGTAGGTTTTGAGGGAGGACAAATGCCCTTGCAAAGACGTGTACCTAAATTTGGTTTTAAGAATATCAACAGGAAAGAATACAAGGGGATTAATATTGGAATTCTGCAGGATCTTGCTGAGAAGAAGGGAATTACCGAAATTAATCCTGAAGTTTTAAGAAATGCCGGATTAGTATCCAAAAGGAGCACCCTTGTTAAAATTCTTGGCAATGGCGAGTTGAAAGCTAAATTGGATGTGAAAGCCCATGCATTTTCTAAAGTGGCCCAGGAAGCAATTGAAGCTGCAAAAGGAACCATAGAAAAAATTTAATTGAATGAGAGCTCTGATTGATACCATAAAGAACATTTTTAAGATTGAGGACCTGAGAAGCAGGATCCTCTATACCCTGGGTATGCTTTTAATTTATCGTTTAGGAAAGTATATTAGCCTTCCTGGAATTGACCCATCTCAATTGGGCCAGTTAAAAGCTCAAACCTCCGAAGGTATAATGAATTTGTTGGATATGTTCTCGGGAGGTGCTTTCTCAACTGCTTCAATATTTGCCCTTGGCATCATGCCCTACATTTCTGCATCCATTGTAGTTCAGTTGCTTGGTATAGCAATACCTTATTTCCAAAGGCTGCAGCGTGAAGGAGAAAGTGGAAGAAGAAGAATCAACCAGATTACACGTTACCTTACAGTGGGAATTCTGCTCTTGCAGGCACCCAGTTACCTTGCTAACCTTCATGCACAGCTACCTGAAACTGCTTTCGTAATGAAAGGAGTATTTTTTACTATATCATCGGTAGTTATACTTACCACAGGTACCATGTTTGTAATGTGGATGGGGGAAAGAATTACAGATAAAGGAATTGGAAACGGAATTTCCCTGTTGATTATGATCGGAATTATCGCCCGGTTGCCATTTGCCACTGTTGCAGAATTTGGTAGCAGGCTCAATGGCTCAGGCGGACTGGTTGCTTTCCTCGCGGAAATAGTATTCTTATTTGTAGTTGTACTGGCCACAATATTGCTGGTTCAGGGAACACGAAGAATTCCGGTGCAATATGCTAAGAGAATCATTGGAAACAAACAATATGGTGGGGTTCGACAGTACATTCCCTTGAAAGTGAATGCTGCCGGAGTTATGCCAATTATTTTTGCACAGGCAATTATGATGCTCCCCATAATGCTTATCGGATATACTTCTGACCAATCATCAGGCTTGGCGGTAGCTTTTTCCAATATGTATGGGTTCTGGTATAATATTACCATGGCTATTATGATTATAATATTTACTTATTTTTATACTGCAATTACCATCAATCCAAACCAGATGGCTGAAGATTTGAAGAAGAATGGAGGCTTTATCCCTGGAGTGAAACCCGGAAGGAAAACTGCAGAATTCCTTGATTCGGTGATGTCCAGAATAACACTTCCTGGTTCTTTTTTCCTGGCCCTTGTAGCCGCCTTGCCAACACTTGCTGTGAATATTGGAATTTCAGGCCAGTTTGCAAGTTTCTACGGAGGAACAAGTTTGTTGATTATGGTAGGAGTGATCCTGGATACATTGCAGCAAATTGAAAGTCATCTGCTGATGCGCCATTATGACGGGCTAATGAAGTCTGGTAGAATTAAGGGAAGAACAGGCTCGGCAGCAATGTAAAGATTATAGTTCTTTGAATTTAAAGATAAAAACGGAAAAAGAAATTGAACTGCTGAGGCAGAATAATTTGCTTGTTTCCAGAACCTTAGCAGAGGTTGCAAAGTTAATAAAACCAGGGGTCTCCACTCTTGAACTAGACAAGAGAGCGGAAGAATTTATCCTGGATAATGACGCAGTCCCTGGATTTAAAGGCTACCATGGGTTCCCAAATACATTGTGTGCCTCGGTAAACAGCCAGGTGGTTCATGGAATACCTTCAGCTTACCAGCTTAAAGACGGAGATATAATTTCGGTAGACTGCGGGGTAAAGAAAGATGGGTATTTTGGAGATACTGCATTTACTTTTGAAGTAGGAGAAGTTGATGAAAAAGTGAAAAAGCTTCTGAAAGTTACAAGAGAGTCTTTGTGGGAGGGAGTAAAACAAGCGATTAGTGGAAAGAGAGTTGGAGATATCGGATTCGCAGTTCAGAATTATGCTGAGAAGAATGGATTTTCTGTTGTGAGAGAGATGGTCGGACATGGATTGGGATCTGCATTACACGAAGAACCGGAGGTACCAAACTATGGAAGGAGAGGGAAAGGGGCAAAACTGCCTGCCGGCCTGGTTATTTGCATTGAACCAATGATTAACCTCGGGAAAAAGGAAATTGTTCAGGAGAAAGACGGCTGGACAATCAGAACCCTGGATAATCAGCCATCGGCTCATTTTGAGTTTGCACTGGTGGTGAGAAAAGGGAAGGCCGAGGTTCTGTCAACATTTGATTATATAGATGAAGTTTTGAATAATAAAAATACATAGAATGGCAAAACAAGCTTCTATACAACAGGATGGTACGATCATTGAAGCCCTGTCGAATGCAATGTTCAGGGTGGAATTGGAAAATGGGCACATTATTACTGCTCATATTTCAGGAAAAATGAGAATGCACTATATAAAAATACTTCCGGGTGATAAGGTGAAAGTGGAAATGTCTCCCTACGACCTTACCAAAGGAAGAATAACATTTAGATACAAATAATAATTAACGATATGAAGGTAAGAGCCTCTGTAAAGAAACGTTCATCCGACTGTAAGATAGTCAGAAGGAAAGGACGTTTATACGTTATCAATAAGAAAAATCCCAGGTTTAAGCAACGCCAGGGATGAAGAAATATGATTTCATTTAATTAATAATTGGATTTATGGCAAGAATAGTTGGTGTTGACCTACCAAAAAACAAGAGGGGTGAAATTGGCTTAACTTATATCTATGGAGTTGGCAATAGCATTGCCAGGAAGATTCTTGATGAAGCCGGAGTCGACCGTAATATAAAAGTCAAAGATTGGACGGATAATGATATTGCTAGCATCCGTACCATTTTAAATGAAAACTATAAGCTTGAAGGAGAATTACGCTCCGAAGTTCAAATGAACATTAAAAGGCTTATGGACATTGGATCTTATAGAGGTATTCGTCATCGTATTGGAATGCCCGTTAGAGGTCAAAGCACAAAAAATAATGCCCGAACCCGGAAGGGAAGAAGGAAAACCGTTGCAAATAAAAAGAAAGCAACTAAATAAATAAAATAGAAAATGGCTAAGAAGACAGGATCGAGAAAAAGGGTTGTAAAGGTTGAACCAACTGGTCAGGCCCATATACATGCTTCTTTTAACAATATTATTATCTCACTTACCAATAATGCCGGTCAGGTAATTAGCTGGTCATCCTCCGGGAAAATGGGATTTAGAGGTTCTAAGAAAAATACACCTTATGCTGCTGCACAGGCTGCACAAGATTGTGCTAAAGCCGCCTATGACCTGGGATTGAGAAAGGTAAAGGTGTTTGTAAGAGGCCCCGGATCGGGTAGAGAATCAGCAATAAGAACTCTTCACTCAAATGGTATTGAAGTTGCTGAAATTACAGATGTTACTCCATTGCCTCACAATGGTTGCCGCCCGCCAAAAAGAAGAAGGGTTTAAATTTTTGGAGAATAAAGTTTTACTGATACTAATTTAAAGATAAATGGCTAGATATACAGGTCCGAAGACAAAAATTGCAAGAAAATTTGGTGAGCCCATTTTCGGCCCGGATAAGGCTTTTGAAAAAAAGAATTATCCCCCCGGACAACATGGTAATAACAAAAGAAGAAGGAAAGAGTCTGAATATGGGATTCAATTGAAGGAAAAACAAAAAGTTAAGTATACCTATGGTGTTCTGGAAAGACAGTTTTCTAATTTGTTTAAGAAAGCTTCAGGCAGTAAAGGAATTACCGGGGAAGTACTACTTCAATTACTGGAATCCAGGTTAGATAATGTAGTTTATAGATTGGGAGTTTCACCTACCAGAGATGGTGCAAGACAGTTTGTTTCACATCGCCATATTACAGTTAATGGAAAAGTAGTAAATATTCCTTCTTTTTCGGTAAGACCAGGTGATGTTATTGGTGTTCGTGAGAAGTCGAAATCACTGGAAGCGATTACAGAATCATTGGCCTCTGCGCGTTATGCAAACTTTGCATGGCTGGAATGGGATGAGGAAAAAATGCTTGGTAAATTCCTGAATCTTCCGGCACGGGAAGAAATTCCTGAAAATATTCAGGAGCAGCTTATTGTTGAATTGTATTCTAAATAAAATATTAAATAAATTATGGCGATTCTATCATTTCAGAAGCCTGATAAGGTGATCATGGTGAAATCCGATGACACCAATGGTAAGTTTGAGTTTAGACCCCTTGAGCCAGGATATGGTATCACTGTTGGGAATGCCCTTCGGAGAATTCTTTTATCTTCTCTTGAAGGCTATGCAATTTCTTCTGTGCGCCTCGAAGGAGTAGATCATGAATTCTCTACAATTAAGGGTGTTATCGAAAATGTAACCGATATCGTCCTCAACCTTAAACAAATCAGGTTTAAAAAGCTTGTGGAAGATGTTGATGATGAGAAAATAATTGTGAGCATCAACGGGCAGACAGAGTTTAAGGCTGGGGATCTTAATAAATTCCTGAATAGTTTTGAGGTTCTAAATCCAGATCATATGATCTGTAGTATGGAAGCCGATGTTAAATTACAACTTGAATTAACCATTATTAAGGGGAGAGGTTATGTTCCTGCAGAGGAAAACCAGTTGGAAGAGGCACCTTTGGGATTAATTGCAGTGGATTCTATTTTCACTCCAATTAAAAATGTAACATATACTATCGAGAACTATCGCGTAGAGCAAAAAACCGATTTTGAAAAACTGGTTTTTGAAATTGATACAGATGGCTCTATTCACCCAAAAGAAGCACTGAAAGAGGCAGCAAAGATTCTCATCCATCATTTCATGTTGTTTTCAGATGAGAAGATTACCCTGGATACAGAAGATAAATACGCAAATGAAGAATTCGATGAAGAAGTACTTCATATGCGACAATTATTGAAAACCAAACTTGTTGACCTGGACCTCTCCGTCCGTGCTCTGAATTGTTTAAAAGCTGCTGAGGTTGATTCTCTTGGAGACCTGGTAAAATTCAACAAAAACGACCTTTTGAAATTCAGGAACTTTGGAAAGAAATCACTTACTGAACTGGAGGATCTCCTTGTTACTATGAATCTTACTTTCGGTATGGATATAACAAAGTATAAATTGGAAAAAGAATAATTAATGCAAATCAGGAAAGAGGAATTGAATAATGCGACATAGAAAAGGATTTAATCATTTAGGGAGAACAGCTTCACACAGGAAAGCCATGTTGGCAAATATGGCCTCTTCTCTTATTTTGCATAAGAGAATTAAAACTACAGAAGCGAAAGCAAAAGCTCTGAGAATGTATTTGGAGCCTTTGATTACAAAATCAAAGGATGATTCTACCCATTCCCGACGAGTGATTTTTAGCTATTTAAAAGATAAATATGCAGTATCTGAGTTATTCAGGGAAGTATCTCCGAAAATTGTTGACAGACCGGGTGGATATACCAGGATACTTAAAACTGGGAATCGCCTGGGAGATAATGCCGAAATGTGTATAATTGAGCTGGTAGACTTTAATACCAATTTGCTTGAAGCCCAGGAAGCCCAAAAAACAAAATCAACCCGAAGAAGAAGAGGTGGTAAGAAAAAACCTGCTGAAGGAACTCCGGTTGCTCAAACAGAACCTGTAGTGGAAAGCGAAGAAGTTTCTGCAGTTGAGACAGAAACCACTGAAGAGCCTGTTGCAAAGGTAGAGGAAAAAGACATTAAAGAGGAAGCAGAACCTGAAGAAACAAAGGCTCAGGCAGCCGAAGAAAAACCTGTTGAGAAAATGGAAGAAAAGAAAGTCGAAGCGAAACAGGAAGATAAACCGGAGGAAGACAAGAAGACAGAATAATTCTTTTAGAAAAATATTTCATGAAAGGGATAAGCTTGATGCTTTATCCCTTTTTTTTATTCTCGAAACTCACATATATTTTACGTAGTTGTTATAAACCAGAGTCTTTTACTCGTCTGACCACTTATGGTTGCAACCAGTAGACAGGCCTATCTTTTTACTTGAAGAACTGCCTAATAGTGGTCTGACGAGTAGATAAGCTTATCTTTTCCTGTTTAGCCATATTTAGAAATAATTAAATGAGTGGAAAATGTGCTGTGAAATAATTAACAGTAAAACCTATTGTATAACACATGGATGTCTTACCAGAACGCTCCATTTTTTCATAACTTTAATAATTCTATGATCAATACATCTTAATTGATTTAAATATTTCTTAAACTAAACTTTTAAAAAATTAATCAAATGTCTGACCTAAAAAGTAAATTAAAGGAGAAAATTGAGGCCTGGCGGCCTCGTACTGTTAAACTACTCAAAGAGTACGGTGACACAAAAGTAGGCGAAGTTTCCATGGCCCAGGCCATTGGTGGAATGAGGGGTGTAAGGTGTCTTGTTACCGATATCTCTTATCTCGATCCAAATGAAGGAATCCGCTTTAGAGGATTTACCATTCCTGAAGTACTAGAGAAACTTCCTATGCCAAAAGATGGTGGAGAAGTTCCCCTGGTGGAAGGTTTTATTTACCTCTTACTCACTGGCGACCTGCCTACTGATGCCGATGTAGATGCAATCGCAAAGGAGTTTAATGACAGAAAAGCAGTTCCCAAGTATGTTTTTGATGTAATCAATGCCATGCCTGATGATACACATCCTATGGTGGCACTTTCAGCAGCCATTGTTTCCATGCAGAGAGAATCTGAGTTTGTGAAGGCCTACAATGCAGGGATGAGCAAGATGGACTATTGGGAGCCTACTTATGAGGATGCCTTGAACATGCTTGCCAGGTTGCCAGAGATTGGTGCTTATATCTATCGTAAAAAATACAAGAACGGTGATATCATTGCCTCCAAACCCGGACTGGATATGGGTGCCAACTTTGCGCATATGATGGGCATTGATAAGCCTTATGATGATATGTCAAGGTTGTACTTTATTCTGCATAGTGATCATGAAAGCGGTAATGTAAGTGCCCATACAGGACACCTTGTTTCCAGTGCCCTTTCAGATCCCTATTATGCAATCTCTTCAATGGTGAACGGACTGGCTGGTCCGCTTCATGGACTAGCTAACCAGGAAGTGCTTAGATGGATCCAGGGAGTTATGGATAAGATGGGTGGTGTGGTTCCAACCGAGGAGCAAATGAAAAAGTTTGTTTGGGATACATTGAACTCAGGACAGGTAATTCCTGGCTACGGCCATGCCGTTCTGCGTAAAACAGACCCACGTTACACAGCACAAAGAGACTTCTGCCTGAAGCATCTTCCCGATGACCTCATCTTTAAGTATGTGGATGTATTGTATAAAGTTGTGCCGGATATTTTGGTTGAACAAGGAAAAGCCAAAAACCCATGGCCAAACGTTGATGCACAATCCGGTGTAATTCAGTGGTTCTACGGACTAACAGAATATGACTACTACACAGTATTGTTCTCTATAGGACGTGCTATTGGAGTTCTTGCAAATATTATCTGGGACCGTGCTCTTGGATACCCAATTGAAAGACCCAAGTCACTTACAACCGATATGCTGGAAGATATTGCATTTGGTAAGAAGTAAGTTATATTGTTAGAATTATTATAGGCTGTCCTTCGGGATGGCCTTTTTTTGTGCAAACTACAATAGTAAAACCAGGCTCATGCCCGGCTTGGGATTGTTTTGACGGAAGGATCGTTGTACTGTAAATTTCTTCATTCTCTCCCTGCCAAGGGGGAGTACGCCGGCGCAGTCGGGGAGAAGGGTTTCTTAACCCGGAAAATGCATGCATTTTCTACGATTAAGACTATACCAACAAATTTGGATCATTTCATTAGCCCAAATTTGGGTATGCCTAAATCGGGATTTACTTCGTGAGCTCCCCTTGGTCGGTTCCCGCTTTGCTTCCCACTATCCTTCCCACATTGACTTCGTCGAGCTCCACTTCGTTCCGGTTCATACAATGCGCTTCGTTTTTGTATGAATAAAGCGGGTTAATATATCTTACCGTCTGTAGAGCGACTTATTGTATAATTTTAGATGAAGAACATACCGTTCCTATGGAACTCATGCTTTTACCAGGTTTCAAATCCAGAGTCTTACAACCCTGGTTATAATTTGCCCTGCCTACAGCAGTTTCATTTTATTACTTATTTTGTGACTCGTAGCTATCAGTGAGTTTACATGTGATTATCCCATCGGGATAAAATGTTATTGGAAGGGACGCTAGCCTGCCGGTAGGCAGGTGAGTCCCTTTTTCATGAGAAATGGAAAGGATGGAGTTCCGTAGGAACGGTATGTTTTTTGTATTTTATGCGGGCTTTTTTTCTACACTGTAAATAGTCAAAGTGAAAAGAATCGGAATGGGCTCTTAACCACCCCGTTCTTCGCTACGCTCAAGCCACCCCTCCTAAATTTAGGAGGGGAATTTGCGTCATATTATACAGTTTAACAGAATATTAAATTCTCCTCCTTTTTTCAAGCCTGCCTGCTTTGCCTTCGCGTAGCCGCTTCGGCAGAGCAAGGCCGGACAGGCAGGGAGGAGGTTCTTCACAGATACCTGAATAGGGCTCAGAGCACAGGGTAAGTTAATTTGAACGTTGAACGTTGAACGTTGAACGTTGAACGTTGAACGTTGAATGTTGATATTGAATGTTGGATGTTGAAAAATAAAAAATGAACTTCCAACATCGAACTTCCAAGGTTGAACTTTCAATAATAGAGATTTTCCATCGGCAGACCTTCATCCCCGTGAATTTTTATTCAAACAGCCAAAGTTAGATGAAGC
>JAYEGO010000295.1:0-3204 GCA_034659155.1 Bacteroidota bacterium
GTAGCTTTTTACCAATCAATTTGTCAATTCCGTAGTAATAGGGCATATTTCACCCATGTAATTCCATGTTCTCATGCCGCTTCGACGTGCCTGTCAAGCTATTTCCAGTCGACTTTCACGCCTAATTTGTATATATATTGTTATGTGCTTCAATTATTCATTTTCTAAAAAAGAAGTTATCAGGAATAGCAGGACAGGTTGAAAAATTCGTTATGTGTTACAAAGTTCAAACTGCCATAATAGATTGGTTCCTCTGGTGAGCTATTAGCTATCCACCATTGGTATTATATCTCCATCTTCAAATGCATCAATTTTAATCGCTCCTTCGATCAGCTCAACACGCAACACATACGATTGTCCAACAATTCTGTATTCGTTGTCGTAGACAAGGATAGCAGTTCCCTCATCAATCCCGAATCCAATCAGCCCGGGATGAGTTCGAACTGCAGCAATCAACCTGGATAACCGGTTTCTTTTTAAGAAGTGCTGATCTATTATGGCACCCGGCATCAATTTTAGTCCGGTCGAGATCTCAGGCTGGCTCTTTCCTCCTTTTATCATAACCCTTGACTGTATTGCTGCACCGGCTGAGCTTCCGCCAATGATTCCTCCGCGCTCCAGTAGCCTATACAATTCCTCTTCCACTAGTGTGCCGATATAGGCGTCGGTAATTCTCTGTTGCGAGCCTCCGCTGAACCAAACTGCCGTAGCTGTTATCAGGGGCTCTGTGAACCCGGGAGACGAGGCAACTTCCCTATCTTTAGTGTGCAGGACAATAACTTCCCCGATTCCGCGGGATTGCCAAAGCTCCTTAATCTTTTCCACATCAGGATCATCCTTCGAAGCGGTCGGAATTACGACAAGTTTTGTTTCCGGACCTGTCAGCTTGCAGAATTCCTTATACATGGATTCGGGTAATGCTCCGCCACCAATAAACAACTTGGGCCCAAGCTGAACATCCTGACCCTTCGCCGATGAATTAATTGTCAGAACAACAATCAATACCACTATATGGATTACTGATACGACTTTTTTCATTTTTTCTCCTATTATTTATTTGGATTTTTAATCTTTAACTATTTGCGAATAACGGGCCGTGTGTTGTGCCCGGTTGATTTTATAATCCACAATTCATCAGCTTTTATGTTAGTGTATCACCTCATTTAATATAGTTATCAAATGCTATTTTAGTCCACGTTTCCATTCCTTCATAATATTCCGCTAAATCAGGTTTATCTACCCAGTCTGCTGTCATTTTATCCGTTTCATTTATAACAACATCTTTATTAGATACATGGATATTATATAAAAGTCCAATATGAACACTGCTAACCGATGTTGTATCATCATTTATAAATCCAATATATTCAATACACTCTATTAAACAACCATTTAATAGTATAAGCTCTTCAAATAATTCTCTTTTTAATTCATTAATTAGGTACTGTTCATTTGGCTCCTTTGAGCTAACAGGGTTCATGTGCCCACCTACTCCTAAATGGAATTTGTTATGTAATCTTTTCTCTGTCTGCTTAGAAGTCCTCCTAAACAGATAAAATGATTCTTTACAAGAAATTATCGCATATGGAATAATTTGTTTAAAAGTAGGGTCTTCTTCTAATTTGTTCCTTTTTCGAAACAGACCATTTTGAACAATCCTATTCAATACATCACTATTGCCATGTATTAACCCTTTTTCTTTATAGGTTAATAATTTCCATAGTAGCTCCGTTGGTATGGCAAATACTAATTCCTCCAAATTTGTTTTGATTAAACACACATATTCCTTCTAATCGGAGGATGGGGGTCATAATCTTCTACAACAAAATCATCTATTGTCAACTGATCAAAAGGTTTTTTTGCAATATGTAATTTAGGTAAAGGTTTGGGTTCTCTTGACATTTGTTCAAGAATTGCAGTTACATGATCATATTTTTCCTCATTTCCGTCACTGGGAGCATTTTTATTAATCCATTCAACAACCTCCAAATATTCTTCTCTATCAGAAACATTTCTGATTCTTTGCTGCAATTCTTTGAAATTACCTCTGTACCATTGAGTTCTATTTCCAATACTTGTATAAAAATGTGCATCACCAAAAGTGTGGATAAATGTTTTCGGCACCATATCTGCTTCCAGTGCAATTACCTGGGTAAGCGCAGCATAACTGGCTATATTGAAAGGGACACCTAAAAACTGGTCACAACTTCTCTGGTAAAGCTGTAATTCCAGTTCACCATCTTCATTGGCAGTTGCCTGATATAGAACATGACATGGAGGTAATGACATGCTTGGAGTATCTCCGGGGTTCCAAGAATCAACAATATGTTTTTTCCCGGTTGGCTTCTTTCTTAGACCTTCAATCATTTTTCCCAGTTGATCTATTTCAACAAAGGTTCCTTTGTCATGATCATAATATTCCCATCGTCTCCATTGTTTTCCGTAAATTGGTCCGGCATCTCCCCATCTCTCTGCAAATTCAGCATCTTCTTTTATTCGCTGACCATATTCTGCCATCGCTTTGTCCCAATCAGGAGAATATTTTACGATACCTTCAGGAAATATTCCTTCTTTAATCATCCCAGGAAGATTGTCCTGAAAGGCATCAGGCCTCCAAATAGGGCTGTTGTTATCTTCAAGATATTTTATGTTCGTATCCCCTCTTAAGAACCATATTGTTTCGTGAAATATAGATCTTGTAAACATCTTTTTAGTGGTTAATAAGGGATACCCTTCTCTGAGATCGTATTCGTTCTGATACCCGAATAAAGAGATGATCCCCGAACCTTTACTTCCTCCTTTAAAATTTGAACGATTAGAAGTTAAAATTGCTTTTGCATGATCTAAATATTGTTGCGCCATTTTTTATTCTGTTATATATTATTTCTAGAATATTTTGTTATCAAATATAGTTTTTATTTCGAAGAATTATCTAACTCCGATGTTCACAGTATTTGAAAAATTATTAATAAAAGTCGTTTGTTAGGCGAAGTAGTAATTAATGCTTTTATGTTTTTCATAGTCTGCATCAGGTGCATGTGCTAAAAATAATGCTTTAAAAGCCATGATTTACCACCTTTTATTCGTGAAACTCAAATTTCAAAAGTAGCCTGTCCCGATTTTTCGGGATAATGAATTGAAATTTGTAAGTTGAACGAATCCCGATAGTGTAGCGTATCGGGATAAATGAGTATAATACTCCGA
>JAYEGO010000296.1:0-3202 GCA_034659155.1 Bacteroidota bacterium
ATTTTAATACATTGGTACGAAAAGGTGTTATAACAAATTTCGTGCTGAGTTTTGTTGATAAGAACAGAAAGGAAATTGAAAAAGAATATCTGAAATTCAGTTCTTATAAGTCAGGTTTTGAAGTTGACAATAAAATGCTGGATCATTTGCTGGAAATGGCGGATAGTGAGGGTTTAGAAAGAAATGAGGAAGCATTTACAAGTGCTAAGAAGCAAATAGGATTAACTATAAAGGCCCTGATTGCACGGGATATTTGGGATATGTCTGAGTATTTTGAGATTATGAATACCGGGGATGACGGTTTCAGGAAAGCCATGAAGGTTCTTGAAGACAGAAGCCTCTTTGACCAACGACTGTCTGAGAAGTGAAACTAATCATAAGTACTTTACTATTTTGTTTTCCGATTTTTATGCCTGGATAAATGAGAATTCCTGGGTTCTGACAGAACTTCTGGGAGTTATAACAGCCCTGGTGTATCTTTACTTTAGTGTAAAGCAGAAAATCTGGCTCTGGCCCTTTGGCATTCTTACATCTGCCCTGTATATACTTATCTTTTTCAATAGCAGGCTTTATGCTGATATGGGGTTGCAGGTATACTATCTGCTGATTAGTTTTTATGGCTGGTATTATTGGTACTCCAAAGCTCAAAAACAAAATCAGGAGAAACTACCTGTAAGCAGAATCAATTCAAACCAGATTGTTAGATTGGCTCTTTTTACCTTCGCCTTATACTGGATTATTGTTCTGGCATTGAAGAATGTGCCCTCCTGGCTAGATATACCGGCTTCCGATCTTTTATACTGGGACGCATTTACAACTGCTGCAAGTATTATCGCTACCTGGATGCTGGCTCGTAAAATTCTTGAGCACTGGATAGTTTGGATTTTGGTAGATAGTATATCCCTTGGATTATATATCTATAAAGGATTATTTGTCACCTCATTTTTGTTTTTTATTTATACATTGATAGCTATTTATGGATATTTTGAGTGGAAAAAAGAATTAACATAGCCCACAGGAAACCCAGAATTGTGGTTACCGGACCTGAATCAACCGGGAAGACGACTCTTTCCGAAGAGCTGGCTATGAGAACAGGCGGACTCCAGGTGCCTGAATATTCAAGATCATTTATAGAAAAGTTAGACCGGCCCTATACCTGTGAGGATGTTGAACATATTGCAAGAGAGCAGATTAAAGTGCGTAATGAGTATTCATTCAATACCTCGGATTGGATTTTTTTTGACACAGACCTTATTATTACAAAGGTATGGTTTGAAGAGGTTTATGGAAATGTTCCGGGTTGGTTAGAGAGTGAGATTCAAAAGAATAAAATGGACTTATATCTTTTGTGCTCTACAGAACCTTCCTGGGTGCAGGATTCGGTTCGTGAAAATGGGGGAGAAAGGAGATTGTACCTGTTCAGTCGGTATGAAGAAGAGCTCAAGAGCTATGGTTTTCCCTATTACATAGTAAATGGGTTGGGAGAGCAGCGATTTAGGAATGCCTTAAAAGGCATACATTTGTTTTTTGATAAGCTTTAGGACTATCCATATTAATAAAATTGCAATGAAAAATGAGAATGGAAACTTTGAGATGCTGGCCAAAACCATGTATGGGTTTGAATCTATTTTAGCTGATGAAGTTAAAGCGCTGGGAGGAACGGAGATACGACCGGGAAATAGGGCTGTCAGGTTTAAGGGAAGTCTGGAAGTTTTGTATCGAATGAATTATTATTCGCGACTTTCCTTAAAGATCATTAAGCCCCTGGCCGAATTCAATGCAAAAGATGAGCAGGATCTATATGATAAAACTATGGAGGTAGACTGGAGCAAAATAATGAGCATAAATCAGACTTTTGCAATAGAATCTGTGGTACATTCACCCCATTTTACACATTCACATTATGTAGCTTTGAAGGTGAAAGATGCTATAGCAGACAGATTTAGAAAGGATATAGGCAGGAGGCCCAATGTAGATCCAAAGAATCCTCATATTAAGGTGAATGTTCATATTTCAAATAACAGGGTAAGCCTTTCCCTTGATAGCTCTGGTGCTTCTTTGCACAAAAGAGGCTACCGAAAGGGGCATGGAATGGCCTCATTAAACGAAGTGCTTGCAGCCGGGATGATTGTGCTGTCTGGATGGGACAAAAAAATGCCCCTGATTGATCCTATGTGTGGGTCGGGTACCATTTTAATTGAAGCAGCTTTGATGGCAAATGATATTCCTCCTGGAAGCTTTTACAGGGAATATTTGTTTCATAACTGGTCAAACTTTGACAGTGAGCTATATAAAAAGGTTATTTCAGAAAGAAAAGAGAATATCGACCGGGAAATCCAGATTTTAGGCTCCGATTCCTCTACCGAGCAAATCAGGGTGGCACGTCTCAACATAAGAAATGCAGGATTGTCTGATTTGATCAGCTTGAGGCAAAAAGAGTTTAGCAAATTATTGCCTCCTTCACCTGAAGGGATGATCATAATGAATCCACCCTATGGGGAGAGAATCAAACATGATAATCTGGTGGAGCTTTATAAGGAAATTGGGGATCAACTAAAAACGGAATACAAAGGATATAAGGCTTATGTGTTGAGTGCAAAGCCTGAAGCACTCAAATTTATTGGTTTGCACCCTTCTGCGAAATATGTTCTGTATAATGGTGAATATAAAAGTTTGTTTCAGGAGTATGAATTATATGAGGGTTCAAAGAAAATACGAAGAAGTGTGGATTAGAAGTACTTTAAAGTAAAAAAACCAGCAATACACCAAAAGCTTTGAGAGGTATGTAAAAATCTTATAATTTAGGGTTTGAAAGAATTATATTATTTTTATATTTGTTAAGGTAATAGTTTGGACATTGTTTACAGACTTAAACCTGCTGAATATCCTGAAAAGGGTTCATGAAGTTGTTTTTTTGTTACTTCAGATTCAAATTTGGTAATTAATTAGAAATCTCGAATGAGTTTTAATATACAGGATTATTATTCTGAACTCAATGAAGGAGAGGTTCTTTTGGCCTACAAAGGAAGCATTTCTTCTGATTTGATAAATAATGTTCTGGATACTGTTGAATCGAAAATGCAAGACTTCAACGATCATTCGAAAGTTCGAAAAAAGGTTTATAACGTTCTTGTTGAGAGTTTGCAAAATCTTTATCATCATATTGATGATCTTCCAAAGAATTATGAAGAGGAATTTGATG
>JAYEGO010000297.1:0-3200 GCA_034659155.1 Bacteroidota bacterium
ATAATCCAGACGTGAAGCAATAGTTCCTCCCGTCCCGAATAATTTTACATGTGGCAAACCTTCGGTTACAGGAAATTGTTTTTCGGGTATTTTATAATTGGCTTTTTTATAGCCGGTTTCTTCCATTTTGGTTATAGTCCGGATATCTATACCAATATTGTAGCCGGTACTGATCTTGATAACTATATGGAGTTCATCATCATTTTCTGCACGTGGCAATACAGTTCCCTTGAATTCTCCTCTTGTAGTCACAACATGGGCCTGCCCCCAAACACGTACCTGGTATTTCTGAAGAACTTCCAGTGCCCGGCCTTTATATCCTTGAAAAATATCATTGTCCATTTGCACAGATTAGTTTTGGGTTTCCTTTATCTTTTCACTCAGTTTCGGAAGCTTCACATTTCCAATTGCTGTTTTTCTTAATTGTCCCATAATCCAGTTCAATTCATTTTTTTTGCTGCCATTCAGACTTCCTTCCTTAAATTTTACTTTTAGCAGTGATATCCTGTCATAAATGTTTTCTTCAGAAACCCTCTTGAATTTTATACTTTCCAATACAGAACCAAAATCCATTTTGGGATGTTCTATGATATGTGGAATCATTTTTTCTGCTAATTGAATCTGAAGCCCCTTTTTGTTTAGGTATGCAAACATTTCAAATAATCTGGAATGCTGAAGAGCTTCCGGACCTTGTACTTGCCCCTGGGTAAATTTAAGCTTATGTCCCAGGAATGTTCCAATACATTTCGGATCAAGCTTAAGTTCTTCAATAATTCTTTCTAAAAGAGGAAAGTAATTTTTTGAAAAAATGTAGATGTAGGTATCTTCAGGAATATCCCAGGATTTTAGTTTCCTGTATCGATCAATGATATCCTCAGGCTGCTGTTTGTTCCTTTCTTCAATATATTCAGAAGTCAGGGGAATAGGTACTGTATCAGTATCTGGGTACATTCTGTCGGCCCCTGGTAATACGCGTTCAAAAATTGTAGTGCCGTTTTCATATGATTTTCGGGTCTCATTGGGTACCCCAACAAAAGCCATCTTGCATCGTTCTTCAATTGTTTCCAGTGCTGTTTCCATATCTTCTTCTGCTCCCCAAATAAGTACCTGGGCATCCTCCTTGCCGGCTTTCAGAAGAATTTTAATTTTCTCCCACTCTTCCTCTGGAATTGTATTTTCAAGACTTTCAGAGTGTATCATATTTGGTTTATCAAGGCAGGCAATTACCTTTAGCCGGTCTGAAATTTCATCGGCAAATATTTTCCCGGGTTGTGTGAAATGTGATAAAATACTTTTGAACTTTGGAAGGTTAACAGCAAGCAATTTCTCTCCGGGATTTTCAATAGGGAAGCTATTTTTATTCTGTATGGATTCATAATTAATCACCCATTTTTCAGGGTCTGAAACAGTTTTAAGCAATAAGTCCTTAATTTTAAGTAAGGCCCATTGCCTGAAAGCTTCAATATGTGTGAGTTTAGGTATCCATTTTGTGTGTGCAACTCCTTTAATTTCCACCCTGGAGCCTCCTTTGCAGCTTACATTCACATCTTGTCTGCCTGCACCCATGCCTGTCCTTACTTTAGCTGTGCTTCTATTCAGGAATCTTATATAATCACAGGTTTCTTTAACTTCATCAGGATTGACACAATCGGGATAAGTTACAGTCTCAATAAGTGGCATCCCAAGCCTGTCAGTCTTAAAAACCCTGGTATGGCCAATGTCAGATATTTCGCGACAGGAGTCTTCTTCAATACTTAATTGAATTAAGCGTATTTTTTTATGTGGAAGGTCAATTTCACCTTCCACTCCAATGATGGCCGTTCTTTGAAAACCTGTAGGAATACTTCCGTCCAGGTACTGTTTCCTTGTAATATGTACCTCCCCAACAATATTTAATTTCGATAATAAGGAAATTTCCACTGCAATATCCAGAGCTTCCCGGTTCATTGGAAATGGAGGGGTATCATCTACTTCATAGGTGCAAGCTGTGTTATTCTTAATGCGGTAGTGAATCTCTTTTCTGGTCTTAAATTCCATCAGGGCAGTTCCATCATATTCTCCTAATTCACTCAAGGTTGGTCTCATGTGCCTTACCAGTTCAGCATCGTAATCATTACTTTTATTGTAGATGCCTGCGGGGCAATGACAAAAAAGTTTTTCCCTGGTAAGCAATTGTTGATGAACTTCCAGGCCGGACATAAAGCCTATTTTGTTATAGGTTTCCTGGCTAGCCTGATCCCGGGGAATATATCCTGTTGAGTCCTTTGTTTTCTTGTAGTTTTCCTTAGGATTGAATTTCATTTCTGTCTTTTCAAGTGGCTGTATCAAAAGTATATGATAGAGTCATTCTGAATCCTGTCTGCCGGCAGGCAGGTTATTTCAGAATCTAAATTGCTGATTACTAACAGATCCATAAACCTGCCTGTCCGGCAGGCAGGCAAGTTCAGGATTACTATATGCCTTATATTAACTTTCTAGACAGCCTCTATATTAAATAGGATAAGAAAATAGCAATGTAAAAAATTAAAGACTAAATTTAAGAAAAATAGGATGAATCAGTAGATAGAATAGTTCTAAATCATATACATGAAGTCAAGGGACTCCGAAAGTTTTATATTGGGCCATAAATACCAGGCAATATTTAACAATTAACAATAAGGTAAGTATCCTGAAATATGTATTATAACACAAGAATGGGGGGGTATTTTTTTATAAACAATGACAAATATTGTAACTTACCTGATAGAACCTGATTCAGTCAGGCAATAAATAAATTGCAAAAAATGAAAAAATATCTTTTGGCAGCAGTCTTTTTGCTTTTATCTGTTAATGTAATAGCAACCCCACCTGAAGTCTTGCTTTTTTTTATTACAAATTTTGAGAATAATAACCCATATCCGCACTATCCTGTACTCACAGATACTATTAATCCATGGGTAATTGACGAGAGCAACCCGGATAATATCTGGCAGATAGGGGAGTCGCACAAAACAATTTTTGGCCCTGCAGGCACACCACCAAATTCAATTATGACCGATACAATTAATCCGTATCCTATCAATAATCACTCAATTTTTCAATACCTGATTACTAAACCCGAAAACATGCAGGATAATTGCATTAGCCTGATTAGTTTATCCCTGTATCATAAAATCCATACTGATACTCTAAAAGACGGGGGGTTTATTGATATTTCCTAT
>JAYEGO010000298.1:0-3196 GCA_034659155.1 Bacteroidota bacterium
ACTTCGATAAGTAAGGATGATATCTTCAGTAGTCCAGCCATGATTATCCGTTATAATAATATTTTTCCCCAGGTATGTATCAGCAAGTTTAGCATAAGCATTGCTATTAATACTGTAAGTAAGAACCGGAAAAACATTATGCTCAGCAACAGTTGCTTTAATCAACTTTTTCATATGTTGACCGGAAAGAATCGATGTTATTTGTTTTTCAACAGATTTTTTAGTCGGTTTTTTACCTATAGTAATTCTTCCAGCAAGTCGGTCTTCTAATTTTTGGGAAAGAATCGAAAGTTTTCCAAGACATTTATTTATCTCATTATTAATCGACTTAACTTGTGATGAGTAAAGATTGTTATTGAATGTAACTACAACGGTCAGATCTTTTCCGTATATTTTTTTCCGGGTACGAAAAGCTTTGACTTGATCCAGCCTCGGGTGCGAAAGTGTTTTAAGGCAAATATCATTATTGGAAATTAATGACAGATCCTTATGGTCACCAGGCTTGACAGAGCCTACAAAATGATACCCGGAATCTCCAATAAATTTATTTATATTTTTTTCAGAATTATTACCCTTATCAAAAACAATCGTCATACCGGTACCACTTGGTTTACGGTTTTTAAATGCATTGAAAAATTTATTAATTACTACTTCAAATTCCTTCGAATCATGTCTGTTGCCTTCGAATACATCAAAGTATAATGGAAAGTGATCTTTACGTGTGCAAAATAAGGCATAATTGATTTGTCTAAGATCGCGTCGTCCCTGTTTGTTTTTACCGCGCTTGGCAAGAGAGCTCCGTGTATTAAAGGACCCGATGAAAGAATAGAAATTGGTTCCGTCATATGATGCGCAAGACAAATCTATATTTACACGATCCAATACTGAATTGACGAGTTTCATCCAGACTTTGTTTATTTTATCTTCAGGTATAGCAGACATGTTATCCCAGAACCGCTGGGAGCTCAAAGAAGTTTTATTTGCTTCCGGAAATTTCCTGAATAAAATAGTGTCTTGAAACCAATTCCACATGGAACGTTTGCTAACCGCTTCTATTCCACGATTAATAGCAGCAATCGTTAAGTAAAACCCGATGGACAACCCCTGATTGCGTTTAGGGAGAACACTGTCAATAATATTTATCATATTAATTTTTTCAGCTATATTTAAATAGGCAGCAGGGGCACCAAGCTGAAATATTTCAGCATACTTCGGTTTTTGAGGTATCCCCTCAACTGCTTTAATTATTTTTGGTAATGGCCCAAGATATTTTTGCCATTTCCTTCTGGATTTTCCATTTTTTCTTTCGCTTTCTTCTGCATAATAATACGTAATGCCTTTGATTTTTTTACGAGTTAAATATGCCATGAATATTGCCCCCTGTTTTAATAATGTATCAATTAGGGAGGACACGTAGCATATTAACCATCCAGTTGTCAAGCTATTTACGCCATTAAGCAACTTTAATAGTTAGGGGGTACATTTTATTTCATTAACTATCTAAAAATTAATAATTTATTTGCCTTGTCGGTTATTATTTCGTAAACTCACGCTAGCTTTGACTCAATTGGCGTTGAAACGTACGTGTTTTATTGACTCAATCTGTTATATTTTTATGTAAGGATTGTCCCACATCTGCCACTTTTTCTTCTCTTTTGGTGTTTTATCCTGAAAAACGACATCACCAAAGGGAACAACAGCGAGTTACTTTTATCAAGACTACTTTGAAATATGTCGGAAAAAAGGTGTAATATCAAGCGGTGTCAAGACCCTCCCCGGTCACTTTTCGCAATTTCAGTGGGTTACTTATCTCACCCCATTCACCTATTCTAACTTGTTCCTTGTTTCCTCGTTCAGATTATTGTATATTAAATTCTTTGATCATCCCCAAATAAGGATTCGAGGGTTCGAGTGATCCGCCATAGAACAGGCGGATAAAAATGCTTAAGAATTATAAAGAATAAAAGTTTGGCAAAGGCCTTATCAGCTATGTTTAGAAATTTACAAAATAACAAAAAAGTTCCCTAATGAAGAAGGATGCTCAAAACACTTATCAAATCGTTAGAAAGAAAAATACTCCACACCTTGAATCCTGGAATCCTGGAACCCTTTGCATTAACTAATATGGAGAAAAACCATATTTTTTAATACAAAACAAATTTATTATAGCTGCCATGCACAAAATACCAAATACAAACTTGACAAACAACCGCTTGGACGATTTTGATCTTTCCTTTAAGGTTTTCCATGAACTTATGGCGAAAAAAGTTACTGAAATTCTTCTGGTTTCCAGCCCTTATGACGCCTTTATCATGGAAGAGGAAGGACGGCTTGCAGAAAGAATCATCCATGAATATCGCGGATTGAATCTTTCCCGCCCGCCCAAACTCACATGGGTATCCACTGCCCAGGAAGCACTTAATGCTTTATCCAACAAAGAATTTGATCTTGTTATCACTATGCCACGCTTAGACGACATGGATGCTTTCAATCTTGGCAGAAAAATAAAAAATATATGCCCTGAGCTTCCGATATTTCTCCTTGCTCACAACACCAACAGACTTCTCCTTGAATCTGAGCATTCTGATCTAAGCTCAATAGACAAACTGTATGTATGGTACGGAAACAGCGATCTCCTTCTCGCCCTGATCAAAAATGCCGAGGATGAAATGAATGTGGCCTATGATACCAAAAGAGCAAAGGTCAGGGTTATTATTCTGGTGGAAGACTCACCCATATATTACTCATCCTTTCTTCCGATTCTTTATAAAGAGATCGTTATGCAAACCCAGGGTGTGATGGAGGAATCACTCAATGACGAACATCGCATCCTCATGATGCGGGCACGACCCAAAATACTTTTGGCTGAAAACTATGAAGAGGCTGAAGAGCTTTACAGGAAGTTTAAGCCTTATCTGCAAAGTGTATTTTCTGATGTCCGTTTTCCACGAAAAGGAAAAATGGATAATCATGCAGGATTTGATCTCCTTTCCATGATAAAAAAAGAAATTCCGGACATACCTTTACTAAACTTAAGCTCGGAAGAGGCAAACCGCGAAAAAGCTGAAAAGATTCCCGCTGATTTCCTGAATAAAAATTCGCCGACACTCCATTCTGAAATCCGATCTTTTTTTATGGATAGACTCGGCTTTGGTGACTTTATTTTTCGTCTTCCCGATGGCAAAGAGGTAGCAAG
>JAYEGO010000299.1:0-3173 GCA_034659155.1 Bacteroidota bacterium
AAAGTCTAATACTATTGGACCGATTTAATGTTAAAGTTAAGAGATACTTTTTAACTATTGAAATCATCCTTAAAAATGATCTCAAATTCTTTAATCATATGGCCTAAACATCAAGGTGTTTATTTTCCATGGGTATAGTCCGGAATGAGATGCTCAAACGGTTTGGATTTTACACCCATCATCAAGATGAGATTTTCATGCTATTATGGATTTGTGTGTATTATCAAGGTATTAAAAGCAGTATTACAAATCACATAGAACAGAAATGATGAAAAAGTGATTTTTTTTCCACTGTATTATTGAAACTTGAGTTTCGCGAATAAAAATTCCTATTTTTGATAATTGTAACAAAAAAGCTATACTAAGTTGGAAGAAAGAAAAATGATAAGCTATAATAAACTGGATGAAGTTTCATTTGAGCATCTGTTTCGCAGCTATTTTTCTTCCCTTTGTCTGTTTGGTATGAAGTACCTTAAAGACATGGACACAGCCAAAGAGATAGTTCATGATGTATTCGTAAATGTTTGGTCAAAACGCAATGAACTTGATTTAGACAAATCCCTTAAGACTTATTTATTTAGCTCGGTATATAACCGGAGTTTGAATTATATCAGAGACCACAAAAAGTTTAAAGGAATTGATGAATTCAGGCCTGAACAATATGAACAATCATCCTTTGATGTTTCTGTTGAGCTTGAAGGGAAAGAGCTTCAAAGTCAGATTCAAAAGGTCATTGATTCCCTTCCGGAACGAACCAGGAAAATATTTGTAATGAACCGGTTTGAGGGATTCAAATATAAGGAGATTGCAGATGAACTTAAAATTTCCCAAAAGACTGTGGAAGCACAGATATCATCTGCATTAAAAGTCCTCAGGGAAAAACTTAAAATTTATCTTGAAATAGCAATTTTATTATGGATTACATTTTTTTCAAATTAATATAGGGTTAAACCCTTTTCATGTGTGAAACTTATGAAGCAATAAGTATGAACCCCAAGGAAAAAAATATTGATTATCATGTTCTGATTGCGAAAGTCCTTTCAAATGAAGCAACTGATGAGGAAATCAACATGGTAGAACATTGGATATCAGCTTCTGAAGAAAACCGGAAATTATTTGATGAATACAAGAAGGT
Organism: Bacteroidota bacterium; assembly: GCA_034659155.1. GTDB lineage: Bacteria > Bacteroidota > Bacteroidia > Bacteroidales > VadinHA17 > JAYEGO01. The sequence goes on from JAYEGO010000299.1 coordinate 1,136, forward strand.
ACTCAGTGCTATTGACCTGGAAAAACAGGTAGAGAAGATTGACCTGGATAAAGAATGGGCTATTATGAAATCAAACATAGATAGTGCTGAAGCTACAAAGATCTCATATTCAACTAAGTCGCGATATCTTCTAAACAGTTTGAGGGTAAATTATGCAGCTGCAGCTGCAGTGGTATTTCTTGTTGTGTTTTTTGGACTTAAGTTAATACGGAGTCTTAACTCAATAGAATTTACAACCGGAGTTCTCGCTGAACAAATATTTCTGCCAGACAGCTCCAAAGTAAACTTAAATGCCTATTCAAGCATTGTTTACCCCAGGAATTTTTCAAAGAATAAAAGAGAAATTTCATTCAGAGGAGAAGCCTACTTTGAAGTTGTAAGTGATCCTGAAAAGCCGTTTAGCATTAATACAAACGAAGTTCTTATAGAAGTTCTTGGAACATCATTCAACCTAAATGCCTATAAACACCTGGAGAGTATTGAAGTGGTTGTAAATACCGGGAAGGTTGCTTTAATGTCTTTGCAAGAAGAAAACGAGAGAGTTATCCTGGAGGCAGGAAATAAGGGGGTCTATTCAAAAAAGGATGGGAAAGTATCAGGTTCATTGAACACGGATATAAACTTCCTTTCATGGAAAACAAGGAAATTAGTATTTATAAATGAAGAATTTGGGAATATCATTAATACCCTGGGCAATGTTTATTACAAAGAAATAGTTATTTTAAACGAGAATCTTATTCCCTGCAGGGTAACTTCTACTTTTGATCAGTTGCCATTTGATGCGGTATTGCGGATTCTGGAAGCAACACTTGGATTAGAGGTGGAAGAAAAAGAATCTGTGATTTACATAGATGGCCCGGGATGTTAGTAAGATAGGGTTTAGGGTTTAGGGTTTAGGGTTTAGAGTTTAGAGTTCCGGGTTCCGAAAAGAGGGAGCGAAAGTGCGATGAAGGGAAAGAAAAACCAAAAATATGAGAAGAAGAATAATAAATGTAATACTAATTAGTGCCTGCTTCATTTTTTTAAGTTGTTCAGAAGGTTTTGATGATGTTGATTGTTCTGAATGTATGCCAGATATGCCCCTGGAGGCGGCTCTTTACATTGATGTTACCCTGAATGAAAAATACCAGGAAGTACCTGTAATTGTTTTCCGGGGAAAACTAGAGCAAGGTGACACAATTGTAATGGACACTATTTATGATTCGAGGGGATTTATTGATGTTCCGTTAAATGAATACTATACTGTGAAGGCCAAGTATAAATATGGAAATTCAGTGACCTATGCCATAGATGGTGATGAATTTAACAGATATAAGATAGAGGGGCAATGCGATGGAACCTGCTGGATCATCAGAGGAGGATTATACAATGTACAATTGAAATACGATTAAACTATGAATGAAAAATCAATAAGGGAATCCTGGTATGATAATACACTTTCTTTGTTATGCTTGGACTTATAATTTTTGTCAATAAATTTCTCTTGTGTGTAGTCATTGCTAAAATATCAATATTATGTTCAGAAATATATTGGTCAAGACTTGCCTCAATACCATGATCTTCAAGCATATTGCAATGAATTTTCACCTTCGGGTAGCTTTTCTCAAAATATTCTAATAAGGCTTTCATTTTTAATTTTTCGATAGGCTCATCCTCCATTCCAATATGTGTGCAAAAAATTTCTAATGAAAACTCCCAGAACAACCTGATTAATCGGCTTATCTCAAAAAAATCATATTCATCATAATTAGTTGCATACACAATTTTTAAACTGGTTTTGTCTTTCGATATTTGTGATTCTTCAGGAATAATAAGAACCGGAAAGCTGGCCTTAAGAATTATTCTTATTGTGGAACTGCCAAGAAACTCCATTCTGTTGCCAACTCCTTTGGCTCCTACAACAATTAAACCTGGCTTATAAAGTCTGCTGTATGTCAGAATTGCATCTGAAGTCATACCCTGCTCCAGTGCATATGTCATTTTTAACTTTTTTGGAATAATTTCCCTGGCAGTAGATTTCATATCCTTCAGAAATGCC
>JAYEGO010000300.1:0-3156 GCA_034659155.1 Bacteroidota bacterium
AGTTTTGCTGCTGCAACCGCCTGGTTGGCACCTTTGCCTCCCGGATTCATAATAAACTCGCCACCCAATACAGTTTCACCAGGCTGTGGTAAACGGCCCGACTGAATTACCATATCCGTATTACTACTGCCTATAACTACAATTTTTCCATTTTTCATGAATGCTTCTTTTTATATACCACCATATTCCATAGCTGCAGGTAAACCTTCTCATGAGGATTTGTAATTTTCATTTTCAATGTATGTTTTCCTTCCGGCAGTTCGTATTGAAAGAATATCGGAAAAGTACGCTCAACAAAAGACAGGGGTAATTCCATTGTTTTTGACAATTCCCCATCAATATAAAATTCCGCTATCAGTTTATAATTATTCAATGTTTCTTCGTCCGAAATAAGTGCATATGTATCATCAAAGTCAATATGCCTTACTCTTCCTGTCAATACTGCACCAACGCCTTCAAATTCTACCTCCAGTTCCTGAGGATCTTTTGAGGTGAATCGCTTGTTTATTTTAATTTCATCTCCCAGCTCATAGCCTGTATAGTTTTGTTCAAGAGGGGCAATTACAGGCTCCTGCAGTTTGATATTCACTTCTGATTCTGTGACCTGGCCACCATTTTCAGCAATGACTTCCAATGCATGCCTGTAACTAATCTCATAAACATCATTCAGGGAAGTACTGATATTTTGAAAATTCATATCTTCGATTAATTCAAGTCCTTTTCCCCAGTATTCAGGAATTTGATCATAACCAATGATTGTTCCAATCACTCCTCCGGCAGTTCCCGGGTTGCAATCTGAATCCTGGCCCGCTCTTGTAGCTATTTCCATAGTTTTCCCTAAATCACCTTCTCCATATAAAAGTCCGAGAACTACATAAGCCGAATTTATTTTGGCATCAATATTAAAAACACTATATGCCCCGTATGGGCATCCAATTTCCGGACCCCACTTATCTTCTATAAGTTGCCAGTTCTTTTTCCAGTCATCAGGGTATTCCTGATGCCATTGTATTACATCAGCAATACACTGGTAGAAAGTGCTTTCCACTGGAATCATAGCGAGTGCTTTATCGACAATTAGAGGAATATCATTTTCAATAAAAGCATAGCTATACATTCCTGCCACAAATACACCTCCATAATAACCATCTCCGGAATTCATCACATGCCCTACCCTGTCACATATTTCGAGGGCCGTGTTAGGCATTGCCGGACTCATTATACCTGCAAAATCGGCTTCAATCTGAAAATCAATGTCATCGGCATGTGGATTGTTGAGCCAGTGACCCGATTCAGGAGGAAGAATACCATACAGGATATTATATCTGGCTTGTTGATTGGCATGCCATAGCCAGTATTTTGCCTTGGCAACGGCCATCCCATGAGACAATGCAGGAGCATCCAGGCCTTCCTTCTCCATCACATCAACAAATGTGAGATCTAAATAAATATCATCGTAAAGACCTGGAAAAGTTGTCATCCAATGCAGCATCATTGTATCTGCCCATACAATTTCAACACTATCGGGTATTATTCTCCCCAGGTACTTAAACTCTGTTGGCCCTCCGTAGGCTACCCCAATAGTTTGCAAAGCCCAGGCTCCTTTAATTTTGTCCTGTAAAACTTCCTTTGACAATGTAATGTAACTGTCATCTTGTGCCTTTCGCGAAGAATTGCTGCACCCTACCAGCAAAACAATAGCTAAAGCATAGATAATTCCTGGTATAGAGTATTTTTTTTTCATCTGTTTATATTTAAATTTGTTATATACAGTTAGTGCCAATTATTTGCAATTCCTGCTTGCACAATCGATTGTGCAAATTACGGAAAATATTCCAGTCTATCCAAATTTATTGTTTACATTTACAAGACCAACAGGTAGATTGATTTATTCAATTATCATGAAATCTCCAGTTATCACTATCAAAGAACTTGCAAAACTACTGGATTTATCTCCTACTACTGTATCGAGAGTGTTAAGTGGAAACGCAAAAAAATACAGGATTAGTGACGCAACGGAAAAACTTGTTAAAAAGACTGCAAAGCAGTATCAATACGAGCCCAATCAAATTGCCAGAAACTTAAGATTGAAAGAAACCAACACAATTGGGCTGGTAATTCCTGATATTTCAAACCTCTTCTTCGCCAATTTGGCCAGGATAATAGAAATTGAGCTACGTAAACGGGGAAAACTTATCCTGCTTAGCGACACTCATGACAATTCAGATCTGGAAATTGAAACTCTTATGTTCTTATTTGGTAAAAAGGTAGATGGAATGCTTATTGCTCCTGTGGGATTAAAGAGTGAACACCTCCAGAGGTTCACCCATGTTCCCATGGTTATGATAGACAGGTACTTTACCAAGCTATCAGTACCATATGTTTCGACTGACAACTTTGCTGGTGCCTATGTAGCAACTGAATACCTGATCAACAAAAACCATAGTCAAATTGCCTGTATTCAAGGCCTTGTTAACGCAATATCAAACAAAGAACGTGTACGGGGGTTTCAGAAAGCTATTGATGACTATGGTATTTCATCTGAAAATATTAAAATATGGGGAACAGATTTTAGTATTGAAAATGGTTACAACACTGCAAAAAAACTGCTTGTGCAAGCAAGCCCACCAACAGCCATCTTTACATTGGGAAACCAGATAGCTATTGGTGCTATGCGAGCCATAAAAGAAAATGGTCTAAAAATACCGAAGGACATTTCGATTATTTCATTTGACGACCAGGCTTATTTCGATTTAACTTCTCCTCCCCTTACTACCATCCGGCAACCAATAGATTTAATAGGACAGGAAGCTGTGCGTATATTATTTGACTTAATAGATGGTAAGAAAACGGAAAGTAAATTACTACCTGCCAAATTAATAGAACGAAGCTCGGTTGAGCTATGTAAATAAACAAATATATGTATATTTACTTCCAATGAAATCTGGCATTCAACAGTTAGAAGATAGGATCAGATTCCTGGAGACAGAACTCGAAGATGGAAAGAAGATTTTACTACTGAAGAAATCAGGGAAATAGCTAAAGATCTCTATAAGATAGGAAGGGATACATATGATTTATTAGAAAACCTTCTTGAGTGGTCTCGGTCAGAAACTGGAAAGCTAAAATATGTATCTAAATTATTCAAGATTCATC
>JAYEGO010000301.1:0-3145 GCA_034659155.1 Bacteroidota bacterium
TGTTTGCAGGCAAGGAAGAGGGTTATATTTATACACGCATTGGAAATCCTACCATTGGTGCCCTGGAAGATAAACTAGCTGACCTGGAAGATGGAATTGGAGGAATTGCTCTGGCATCAGGTATGGCTGCTGTTACTACTGTGTATTTGACACTCCTTAGTCAGGGAACTCATATGATTAGTACAGGAGCTGTTTACGGGCCAAGCAGAAATGTTGTTAAAACTCATTTTCAGAAATTCGGAGTAGAAGCCAGTTTTATAAACACTGCAAATCTGAATGAAATTGAGGAAGCAATTCAGCCAAATACAAAATTACTCTACCTTGAAACACCTGCCAATCCTACCATTCAACTTACAGACATCAGGAAAGCCACAGAAATCGCTCATAAACATGGAATTGTGGTTTGTGTTGATAATACTTTTTGTAGTCCTTACCTTCAGAAACCCCTTGATTTAGGTGCTGATATTGTACTTCATTCCTTAACGAAGTTTATTAACGGACATGCTGATATCGTAGGCGGAGCAATTATTGCTAAAGACAAGGAATTGTATAGTCAATTGAGGAAGACAATGATATCCATGGGTGGAAATATGGACCCACATCAGGCTTACCTGGTTATTCGTGGTGTAAAAACTCTCGCTATTCGTATAGATAAAGCACAGAAAAATGCAATGATAATTGCAGAATTTCTCGAGAACCATCCAAAGGTTGAATGGATTAAATATCCGGGTTTAAAATCTTTTGATCAACATGAACTCGCAAAACAACAAATGAACGGTTTTGGGAGTATGTTGAGTTTTGGGTTAAAAGGAGGTTTTGAAGCAGGTAAAACCCTTATGGATAATTTAGAACTGGCCACCCTGGCTGTTTCACTGGGAGGAGTGGAAACACTTGTTCAACATCCGGCTTCTATGACCCATGCAGGAGTTTCTCATGAAGATAAGCTGGCAGCTGGCATTACCGATGGACTGGTTCGTTATTCTGCGGGTATTGAAGATGTGGATGATTTGATTGATGACCTTAAGCATGCCCTTGATAAGATTTAAGAACAAACGACGTCAGTGCAAGAAGAAGACTTGTTTATCCGCTACGCGGAAATTCTCCGTAGGCCTTGCTAAGCGGTTACGCGAATGCGAAGCAGGCAGGAGATTTAGTATTGTAGAACAATGAACCCACTTCTGAACAAATACCTCGTAGAGGTTTGACAATATGAGCGTATTTTTTAATAGCCAGACTAATTATTAAACAAAGCTATGAATTTAAAATTTGCTTTTGCTGTTGACAATAATGGAGATTTCCTGGATGATCATTTTGGAGAAGCTGACAAATATTTGATTTACAAGGAAATAGAAGGGACCCTCGTTCTGATTTCTGAAGAATTAAATAGCCATAAAAATGACGATGAGTCTCATGAACATGGGCTTAAAAAGAAAGGTAATGCCTTGAGTAGCATGCTTATGGAAAAACAGGTAAATGTATTGGTTGCAAAACAATTTGGAAGGAATGTAAAAATTGTAAGCAAGCATTTTATTCCTGTTCTGATTTCTTCCGATCAACCAAAACAAGCTATTGAAACTCTGGGCAAGTACATTTATTGGCTCAAAGATGAGTGGGAAAAAGGAAAAGATCAATATAAGCTGTTTACCATGAAATCAGGTATCTTAAAATCTGCTGTAAAAGAAACAGATAATCCTGAATGATTTATAGATAAATGTCAAAATTTTGAAAAATGAAACTTTCTGTTTTAACTGAAAATACTGCTTCAGCATTTTTTATAGCAGAATTTGGCTTATCCTATTTTATTGAGCACGATGGAAAAAATATTTTATTTGACACCGGACACACAGATGTTTTTTTAAGGAATGCCAAAAAACTAAATATTGATATCAATAAAACTGACCTTATAGTACTTAGTCATGGGCACTGGGACCATGGAAATGGACTTAAATACCTGGAAAATAAAAAGTTGCTTTGCCACCCGGATGCTTTTAAAAACCGCTTCAGGAAAACGAACCAATCTAATATTGGATTAGATATGAGTTATGAGGAGTTAAATAGTAAGTATGAATTAATTGTATCATCAACACCATATCATATTACAGAAAACATATTATTCCTGGGTGAAATTCCAAGATTAAATGATTTTGAATCTCAAGCAACATCATTTATTGATGAAAATGGAAACCCCGATTTTGTTCCCGATGATTCAGCTCTTGTGGTAGTAATAAAGGATAAATTAATTGTAATAACAGCTTGTTCACATTCCGGAATTTGCAATATTATTGAGTATGCTAAAGAAACTACAGGTTTAAAGAATGTAAAAACCGTAATGGGTGGGTTTCATCTAAAAGAAAACAATATCCAAACAAAAAGAACCATTCAATATTTTAAGGAGCATAAAATCAAGAATATTCTGCCTTCACACTGTACTCAGTTACCAGCCCTGGCTGCTTTTTATGACGAATTTAAAATAAAGCAGGTACAAACAGGTATGGTGTTTAATTTTAATTAAGTGCTTGAGAATGAAACAAAGTCAGTGTAAATGGTTCCATGTCTGTCCCATGAAGTACTATTGGGAACAGGGACAAATCGAGTCAAAATGGATTGAAAATTATTGCAATAAGAACTGGCTAAATTGTATTCGTTACGAAAAAGAAGAGAATGGCATTGAGCATCCTGATCAGATGTTACCAAACGGAGAAATAGATGAAAACTTATATTGACTGTATTCCTTGCTTCATGGATCAAGCCTTAAGGGCTGGAAGAATAGCTACAAAAGATGAGGCAAAAATAAAAAAGCTACTTGATTATGTGGGTAGCATGATAAAAGATATCCCTATGGAAAGTACTCCTCCTGAAACAGGGAATATTATTTACCGGGAAGTAAGAAATATTACAGGAGTAGACGATCCCTATAAAGAAATTAAGAAATCCCATATAAAAGAAGCATTAGCTCTTTATCCTGAATTAAAGAAAATTGTAGGTTCATCTGAAAACAGGCTTCTCACCGCTATCCGTATTGCCATTGCAGGAAATGTACTGGATCTTGGCGTGAACAAGAAATTTAACCTTATTAAAGATGTTGCGAGAATTTTAAAACAAGATTTTGCCATCATGCATATTGATGAATTTATTGAAGAACTCG
>JAYEGO010000302.1:0-3144 GCA_034659155.1 Bacteroidota bacterium
GAAAAAGCAGTAAAGACCTGTCAGGATCCGGAGGACCTGACAGAGTCTTTCCAATAAATAAACACCTTATGAAAATTAAGCACTTTATTATCCGCGTATACGCTCTTATCATCAACAATAAAAACGAGGTTTTACTAAGCGATGAATTTCGCCTGGGCATAAAAATGACAAAATTCCCGGGGGGAGGATTAAACTTTGGGGAAGGACCTGTAGACTGCCTAAAAAGAGAAGCAATAGAAGAATTTGGTCAGGAAATAGATATTTCAGACCATTTTTATACTACCGACTTTTTTCAAAAAGCCTATTTTTATGAAGAGCACCAGATAATAAGCATATATTACCTTGCAAAATTCAAAGATAAAATAACATTTAAAATCTCTGAAAAAGCCTTTGACTTTGAGGGAATGCTTGACGGGAGCCAATCCTTCAGGTGGACTTCAATAGAAGCATTGAAACAAGATGATGTGAACTTTCCTATTGATAAGAAAGTAGTGGAGCTTCTTACTGGGAGAAAGTCATAAATCTAAGGGTCGAATGGTCAAAATGTCAAAAAAAGCACTAGTTGAAGCATAAGCTTCATTTATAGCAGGTCTCAATACTACAAAGGCTGAAACAAGTTCTCAACCTGCTCAACAAAAACCTCCCACTCATATTTCTTTTTCTCTTCACTTGCATTTGCTGTAAATTCATCAAACCGTTCATTCCTGAAAAAATCAACAATAGATCCCGCAATTTGCTCCGGATCCTTTTCCACAACATACCCAACCTTCAAATGGGGAACATATTCAGACAAGCCCCCAACATTCGTAACAAGCATTGGCCTGTCAAAGTTATAGGCTATTTGTGTAATTCCACTTTGTGTAGCAGAATGATAAGTCTGGGCAATAAGATCAGCAGCAGAAAAATAATATTTAATATCTGATACAGGAACAAACTCATTTGTTACCTCTACCAGGTCAGAAAGCTTATTCTCATGTATGATCTTGTTATAAAATTCAGGATCATCATAAAACTCTCCAACTACAAGTAGCTTAATTCCCATATCCCTGATCTCTGTATTTGCAAAAGATTGCAAGAGTAAATCAAGTCCTTTGTATTTACGTACAAGCCCGAAGAACAATACATACTTCAAATCACTATCAAGCCCAAGGTATTTACAGGCCTCATTTTTGCTCACTTTCTCACCCAGATTATCATCCAGGGGATGGGGAGTATAAATAATATTCGCATAATTCAGGTTCTCAAGTTGCTGCTTTACTGTTTTTGAAAAAGTAAGAAAACCATCACAGGTTTTCAGAAAGTAGTTCGTAAGTATTTTATCAAAAGGTCTTTTTTCGTGGGGATATAAATTATCAACAACAGTAAATACCTGAATAGATTTCTTCAGAAATCGCGCTATGGTTCCAAAACTTGGAGCCATAAATGGAATCCATTGCCTGAAAATAACCAGGTCAGGATCCAGTTTGTTTATTTTGCCTGCCACACGAAGCCAGTTAAGGGGATTTATTGAATTCATTAATACATGAATCTCCAATCCCTCAGGTGGTGGTCCTTCGGAGAGTTGAGTTTTTCCGGGAAATAAGAAACCTGGATATTGCATTTTAAAAGTTACAATATTGGCTTCATGTCCGCTTTTTTGAAATGCCCTGCACATGGCCTCATCAATTACAGAAAGGCCACCACGTATAGGGAAAGCCGGTCCAATGATTGTAACTTTCATAAATCAGTATATTTATCTAAAAAGTTCAAAATATCCTTCAACTGGTCGATTTGCACATAGTCAAAATCAGATTTCTTTACTTCAGGATAATTCTCTGATTTCAAGAGGAACAAGTGTCGAAGCCCCGCCCTGGCTCCCGCTTCAATATCGCTTAACTTATCTCCAATTAAGAAAGATGCTTCCATGTCAATATTATGCTTTTCTGAAGCTTTCAGCAGCATTCCAGGCCTGGGTTTTCGGTCATAGCTGTCTTTCCTGTATTTCCCAATTCCATGTACCGGATGATAGGGATCGTAAAAGACATCGCTTATTTCTACTCCCTGAGTTTTAAATTCATCAAGCATCCACTTTGTGATAGATTCAAAATCACTTTCGGAATAAATACCCCTTGCAATTCCAGCCTGGTTAGTTACCACAATAATTCTGAAACTCTTAGATTGAAAGATCTTTAAAACCTCAAATATTCCATCCATAAACTCAAAATCTTCGATTCGGTAAACATAGTTTTTCTCCTTATTTATTATACCGTCTCGATCTATGAACAAGGCTTTATGCATATTTCATGAGAGTTTTATTCTTATTCTGTGCCAGCAAGTAATCTTCAGGCAAGCCAATATCAATAAAATATCCGTCTGACGTAAAGCTAAAGTAACTTGCTTCTTTTACCCATCTGCCAAGGAAATCTCTTTCCAGTGAAAAATTCCCTTTAGTACTTTTACTCAAATAATATTCCTTGTCTAAACAATAAATACCTCCATTTATCAGGCCCTCACCAGAAGCTTGTTTTTCTTCAAAATCAATAATCTTACCCCTTTCATCTGCTACTATTCTACCATACCTGGAAAAATCCTTTACAAATTTTGAGGCAACAGTGAAATTACTTTTCAAATTCTTATGATAGTCAAACATTTTTTTCAGATCCACCTCAAAAAAAGTGTCTCCATTAACCACCAGTACATTGTTATGCTTGCAATACTTTAACGATTCCCTGATTGCTCCACCAGTACCAAGAGGCTTATCCTCTATTGAATAAATCAGGGTAATCTCTTTGAACTTCTCTCCGAAGTAGTCTTTTATTTTTTCCCACTTATAGCCTACCGACAACACACATGTATGCACTCCATTTTGCTGGAGAAAATTCATTACATACTGTAAAAAAGGAATTTCCTCAACAGGTACCATAGGCTTAGGAACATCCAACCCAAGGCTTTTCAGCCTTGTTCCAAATCCACCGGCAAGTATGATTGCTTCCATTTAGTCCGTATCTCGAAGAAAAACTTTATTTTCGACCAAAGCACAGATCATATGCTCTATTACCAAATGGCATTCCTGAATTTGAGCCGTGTCATCAGAAGGTATTTCCAACAGGTGATTACAGAGAGCGTTCATTTTACCCATTTTTTCCCCTGTAAGTCCTATGGTCA
>JAYEGO010000303.1:0-3142 GCA_034659155.1 Bacteroidota bacterium
CTGGAACTTACCGATGTCATAGTATTCCGGGTTTTTGATTTATCTGTTTTTGCTGTAATAACTATTTCTTCACCACTGAATGCCATTTCCTCCAGTCGGGCGGTGATTACCATTTCCTTTCCTGGCTTGAGAGTCAGATTATCTAAATCAAGGGACTGGTAACCAAGGTATGAAATTCTTAAACTGATGGTTCCGACAGAAATGTCTTTCAGGATAAATTGGCCATTTTCATTACTTACAGTGCCAAGCGGGGGAGATGAATATTTTAATATAATATTTGCATTGGGAAGAGGTTCATTGCTTACATTATCCAGAACACTGCCGGTAATATTTTGAGTAATATCCTGGCTGAATGAATTATAGACTGCTAAAATCAGAAAATATAATATAAAGGCAGTTTTTTTCATCAATCTTGCTAGTGGCACTAATTTAAAAGACATCTTAAGACTTCCTGTTAGTCACGCCTGAAATTTTAAAATTACTCTTTATTGAGCGAATTCGCATTTAACTCAAAGAATTTAATGCTATTTTTGTGCTCAGTTTTTAGATTCAAGATATCAAGCGAATAAAGATTCATTATGGCAAACATTGATTTATCTGGTAGAGATGGCTTTGGAAGTAGAATAGGCGTGGTTGCAGCAGCAGCGGGTTCTGCTGTTGGCCTAGGAAATATATGGAGATTTCCCTATGTGGCAGGGGAGAATGGGGGAGGCGCATTTCTGCTGATTTATCTGGGTTTCATTCTGGTAATAGGATTCCCTGTTATGCTGGCGGAGCTGACAATAGGAAGAAGGGCACAATTGAATGCTCTGGGATCATTTAAAAAACTTGCCCCCGGAAAACCATGGTTTCTTGTAGGTTTAATGGGCATTGGTGCTGCATTTGTTATTCTGGCCTTTTACAGCACAATAGCAGGATGGACATTGGAATACCTTGTACAGGCAATTTCAAATGGGTTCAGTGGCAAATCAGCAGAGGAGTTGAAGCTGTCTTTTGAAAGTTTTCAGGCTGCCCCTTTCCGTCCTTTAATCTGGCAGATGGTTTTTATGTTTCTAACAGGTTTTATTGTTTTTTCAGGGGTAAAGAAGGGGATAGAAAAGTATGCCAAGATCCTCATGCCTGTCTTGTTAGTTCTTATCCTTATCATAAGTGTACGTTCCCTTACCTTACCGGGAGCCCGGGGGGGAATTGAGTTCCTGTTTAAACCCGATTTTTCAAAAATTACATGGGAAGTAGTCCTGGATGCTCTTGGGCAGGCGGCTTTTTCCCTGAGTATTGGAATGGGAACCCTGATTACCTATGGCTCATATATTAAAAAGGATATCAATTTGCCAGTTACTGCCTTGCAGGTTACTGCAGCAGATACTTTTATTGCTGTATTGGCAGGGATTATGATTTTTCCTGCGGTTTTTGCATTTGGTATTGATCCAGCTGAAGGATTTGGTCTTGTTTTTATTGTACTTCCAAATATTTTTGAGCAAATGGCTGGAGGGTATTACTTTTCAATTTTATTTTTTGTTCTCCTGGCAATCGCAGCTCTAACATCCACTGTTTCTGTGCTTGAGGTGGTAGTTGCCTATTTTTCAGAAGAACTTAACATGAGCAGGAAGAAAGCAACTATTCTTAGTTCTGTAGGAATAAGTATAGTGGGAGTTTTTGCAACCCTTTCATTTGGCCCCTTAAAAAATGCGGTTTTGCTTGATAAAACTATTTTTGCCTGGTTTGACTTTCTTTCTGCAAATGTATTACTTCCTTTAGGGGCAATTTTTATTGTCATTTTTGTTGGTTGGCACCTTGGCAAGAAGCAGGTGAAAGATGAAATTAGCAACCAGGGAGAATTGAAAGTTAAATTGATCAATGTTTTTATGATCATTGTAAAATTCATTGCTCCGGTTGCTATTGCAGCTGTATTTTTGTATGGACTTGGGCTTTTCTAATAAGTCTAAGGTCTGAAGCCCCAAAGTCAAAAGGTCAAACCTCATTCCCATAATATGTAGAAAGTAACTGTAGAGCGACTCTCAGTGTCGCTTTTTTTTTATTATGCAAATATCTGTATCTTGTAGTACTATCACCCTCTGCTCATGTTTAATCATTTCTTAAAAGATTTCTTTGACTTCTCGAAAGGCGAAAGAATTGGAATATTGGTTTTACTTGTGCTTATTTTCTTTCTGCTTGCTGGCCATATCATCATAAATCATATTAAGCCCGGTACCGATTTTGATTCTTCAGAGTTCAGAGAAAAGGTAAATGAATGGTATACTGAGGAAACCCTTATTTTTGATTCAGGCTCTGAAGACCAGAATTTTTCTCACAAGGATAATATTGAATATAGACTAAGTAATTTTGATCCAAATAGTGCTGGTAAAAGTAAGTTGAGGGAACTGGGGGTAAATGAAAAAACCACAAATACTTTACTTAAGTACAGGGAAAAGGGAGGAGTATTTTATAAAAAGGAGGATCTCAGAAAGATATATGGTTTGTCAGATTCGCTTTATGAAGTTCTGGCTCCGTATATACAAATAAGTGTTGTGAAAAATGAAAAAACGATCCATAAAGAGCCAGCACAAGTTTGGAAAGAAGAAAAGGAAGAAGTCCCACTGATTGAATTGAACAGGGTTGATTCGGCTGGACTCTTGCCTCTTCCCGGGATTGGACCTGTTTATGCAGGGAGAATAGTAAAATACAGGAACCTGCTGGGAGGGTTTTATTCCGGAGATCAATTGAAAGAAGTTTATGGTTTGAGCAGTGAAACTTTTGAAGGCATACATGAACTTATTTATTTAGATACAAGCTTCATAAAGAAGATCGATTTGAATAAGGTTTCGGTTAAACAATTAATAAGACATCCTTACCTCAACACATACCAGGCTGAAGCAATTCTTTACTTCAGGGACTACCATGGCAGATTTGAATCAGTGAGTGAATTGCTTCAAAACAAACTTTTACCGGCAGGTGATTTTGAAAAAGCAAAACATTATTTTGTAATCAAAAAGTAGGGACAGCTTCCGACTTAAACTGGACACCACAAATTATCCATACAGCCTTTCGTTCCTATCTCATTCTAACGAGGCTTTGTTTTCTGAAATGGGATTATTATATTAATTTCAGGAATTAGCTAACAAATACCAGCATGAAGGCAGGG
>JAYEGO010000304.1:0-3141 GCA_034659155.1 Bacteroidota bacterium
TTATATCCGGATTAGTGAAGAGGACAGAAATATGACTTTGCAATTTATTGAAGAAAAATGGAATGAAATTTTTCCGGATGTTCCTTTTAAATACAACTTTTTGGAAGATGATTTTAAGAATCAGTTTGAGCAGGACAAAAAAAGAGGTTTGATATTGGGAGTCTTTTCAATCCTTACTATAATCATAGCAAGTCTTGGTTTATTTGGATTATCTTCCTATACAGTAGAGCAAAGAAACAAGGAAATAGGAATTAGGAAAGTTCTTGGTGCCGGTGTCGGGAATATTAATACCATGATCATTAGTGAGTTTACGATATTGATTGGGATAGCCATATTCATTGCTTTTCCAATTGCCATTTACCTGATGAATGACTGGCTTCAGAATTTTGTATACAGAACATCCCTGCGGCCTGTCACTTTTTTATTAACCACAGTTCTTATATTTGCTATCGCTCTGCTTACTATAAGTTTCCATACAATTCGTGCCGGCATGGCAAATCCGGTTGATTCAATAAGGCAGGAGTAAGAGCTAAGAATAAAATAATAAATTTGACCCTGATAACAACATTGACTTATGGTAGAAAAGAAGATTGCAGTATTGGGAGGCGGTAGCTGGGCTACTGCCCTGGTTAAGGTTTTTCTGGAAAATGTTGAGGAAGTATGCTGGTATATGAGAGATGGGGAGAAGATCAAACACATTTTGAAACACCAGCGTAATCCATATTATTTAAGTTCATTGGAGTTGAATACTGAACGTTTACATTTGAGCGATGATATAAATAAAATTGTCGAAAAGTGTGATATCCTGCTGCTGGCTATCCCATCATATTTTTTAAAAGATGCACTTGGGAAAATCAAATCGGATATTTCAGGGAAAATTATTGTTTCTGCTGTGAAAGGTGTCATTCCGGATGATAATTTAATCATAGGGGAGTATTTTAATAAAAAATTTAATGTGCCTTATGAATCTTTTGTGGTATTGTCCGGACCATCTCATGCCGAGGAAGTTGCCCTGGAAAGACTTTCCTATATTACAGTTGCCTGCCCTGATGAAAAGCTTGCAATGGAAATTGGAACTTTTATTGATTGTCATTATATTATTCCTGTAATTTCAGACGATATTTTTGGAACTGAATATGCTGCGGTATTAAAGAACATTATGGCTGTTGCTGCCGGAATTTGCCATGGCCTGGGTTATGGTGATAACTTCCAGGCAGTTTTAATTTCAAATGCCATCCAGGAAATTAAACGATTTGTTGATACAGTTCATCCAATTTCCCGGGATATAAAATCTTCAGCCTACCTGGGAGATCTCCTGGTAACTGCTTATTCCCAGTTTAGCAGGAACCGGACTTTTGGTACCATGATAGGAAAAGGTTATTCGGTAAAATCTACTCAGCTTGAAATGAAAATGGTGGCTGAAGGCTATTATGCAACAAAATGTGTTGTTGAAACAAACAAAAAACATAAAGTGAATATGCCGATTACTGATGCTGTATTTCGAATTCTTTATGAGAATCTTGCCCCAATGATTGAAATTCAATTATTAACCAAGCAATTGAAATAAATGAACTATAACTTTTTGATATTATGATATCACTTGATCTAAATAACATTTATCCTTTTATTGATAATAAGGAGTTTAATACTTTTCTTTCCGGGGCTGGCGAGAATTTAAAGTTATTACACAGCGGTACCGGGGAGGGGAATGATTACCTGGGATGGCTGGATTTGCCGGAAAAAACCGATAAAAAGCTTCTTGATGCTATTGATATACTTGCAGATGAGTTTAAGAACGAAGTCGAATTGTTGGTAGTAATAGGTATTGGAGGATCATATCTTGGCACCCGTGCAGTTGGAGATACATTGAATCACAATTTTTCTCATCTTCTGCCAAATAACAAGCCCCAATTGATATTTGCCGGACAGAATTTAAGCCAGGATTATCTTAATGACTTATTGGAAGTCCTGGAAAGCAAGACTTATGGTATTGTTGTAATTTCAAAATCAGGTACAACAACTGAGCCAGCCCTGGCATTTCGTATTTTGAAACAACACCTGGAAAAGAAAATTGGAAAAGAAGCTTCACGGAAAAAGATTATTGCTATTACAGATTCTTCTAAGGGGGCTTTAAGAAAAATGGCAGATGAAGAAAATTACAGGAATTTTGTTATTCCTGGTAATGTGGGAGGGAGGTTCTCTGTTTTAACTCCTGTTGGACTTGTGCCTCTTGGATTGGCGGGAGTAGACATTCATGAACTGATAAGAGGAGCGGCTGAAATGGGTGAAAAGTCTGGACTTTCTATTCCCATAAATGAGAATCTACCTGCTATGTATGCTGCTGCAAGAAATGCATTATACAATAAAGGAAAACTAATTGAATTGCTTGTAAATTATGAACCCGGGTTACATTATTTTTCAGAATGGTGGAAGCAATTGTTTGGGGAAAGCGAGGGAAAAGAGAATAAAGGAATATTTCCGGCCAGTGTGGATTTCACATCAGATTTGCATTCTATGGGACAATATATTCAGGAAGGGAAAAGAAACCTCTTTGAAACTGTGATATCAGTGAAGGAAAGCAGGCACTCCTTGTTGGTCCCCGGGGATGACAAAAACCTGGATGGATTGAATTATATTTCTTCAAAACCTGTAGAGGAGGTAAATAAAATGGCAGAATTGGGTACTTTGCTAGCCCATGTGGAGGGAGGTGTCCCGAATATCAGGCTTTCTGTTGACAGGTTAGATTCCTTTCATATGGGGCAACTGGTTTATTTTTTCGAAAAAGCATGTGCCATAAGTGGATATATGCTTGGAGTGAATCCTTTTGATCAGCCAGGTGTTGAGGCCTACAAGCGAAATATGTTTGCCCTTCTTGGAAAACCGGGTTTTGAGGCAGAAACAGAAAAAATGAAGAAACATGCCGGGAATTAGTGCCTTGTCTTGATATTTCTCTGTGGGTTTAGCAATAATCAACACCATCAAAGCGGACATGTTCTATACATTTGACCTCTGACTTTTGACTTTAAACCTTTTTTCTTCTGATCATCCCCCCAAGCAACTGGCCCAGGAAAAATGCCAGGATTATAATCGGGTAGGTGGTCCATTTAAAACCTAAATCAAATAAATACCTGAAAAGAATTA
>JAYEGO010000305.1:0-3130 GCA_034659155.1 Bacteroidota bacterium
CATCTTCATCTTACGGGATTACGCCCCCTCATACTTCGGGGGCGTGATCCACAGTGGGGGGCTCCCACAAAAGAAAAGCCCGGCTATGCCGGTCTTCTTTTTATTTGATCGAGACATATTGGAACAAGTTCTTCCGATAATCCTTTGAATCTTCTGGGATTACGCCCCCTCATACTTCGGGGGCGTGATCCACAGTGGGGGGCTCCCACAAAAGAAAAGCCCGGCTATGCCGGTCTTCTTTTTATTTGATCGAGACATATTGGAACAAGTTCCATATGTCTCTCATCAAATAAAAAAGCCTCCCTCAGGAGGCTTTTCTTTTGTGATCCCGGCGGGATTCAAACCCACGACCTTCAGAACCGGAATCTGACGTTCTATTCAGCTGAACTACGGGACCAATAATTTACTGCAAAAATACGAAAATATTCCTGTTTTACTATAAAGCCACAATATTCATTCCCTTATATCCCCCATTGACAAAGCTCTACGGAGGGAGTCCATGGTTTACTACGTAGTATACTACGTAGTTCTTAAAAACCCAATCGACTCGGAGAGTCGACCTACAGTGCTGTCTGTTAATTATTGTGCAAACTGCAATAAAGAACCACCCCGTCCCTTACCCTACACACTAAAGTAGATTTTACACATAAGGCATTGTGGTAGATTTACTTATAGGCTATTTAAATAGTTAGGGACACCCCTC
Organism: Bacteroidota bacterium; assembly: GCA_034659155.1. Taxonomy (GTDB): domain Bacteria; phylum Bacteroidota; class Bacteroidia; order Bacteroidales; family VadinHA17; genus JAYEGO01. The sequence goes on from JAYEGO010000305.1 coordinate 704, forward strand.
CTTTAAGAAAAAAGGAGGGGAATTTGCGTGTTTGTATTATGATCAACTATATTCCTAAATTCTCCTCCTTTCAAGGAGGAGTACGCTGGTGAATTAATTAAACAATTTAAAGAAAGTATATCTGCTACTTTTCCTTATTACAATATCAGGATACCAAGTCACCTAAATTCACCAGGGGGAGGTGGTTGTGAAATAAGCAACCCTGTCGATAACTATAAGCATTTTAGAATGGTTACTTTCAGCACCTCCAATAGGATAGGATTTAAGATAAGATTAAAGTAATTTATCATAAAGTTTTTCTAATTTCGCAGCTTGAAGATTTTAACCTCGATTTATTATTAGAATATGGAGTACAACCCGGCTGATATAGAAAAAAAATGGCAGGAATACTGGCAGGAAAATAAAACTTTCCGCGCTGAAACAAAACCCGGAACCCCCAAGTTTTATGTACTGGATATGTTTCCCTATCCTTCAGGTGCAGGTCTTCATGTAGGGCATCCCCTGGGCTATATTGCCTCTGATATCTATGCGAGGTACAAGCGGCTAACAGGATTTAACGTTTTGCACCCAATGGGTTTTGATGCCTATGGATTACCTGCTGAACAATATGCCATTCAAACCGGAACGCATCCGGCTGAAACTACAGCAAAAAATATATCTATATATCGCAAACAACTCGATCAACTGGGATTTTCTTTTGACTGGGACAGGGAAGTTCAAACCAGTGATCCTGACTATTATAAATGGACACAGTGGACCTTTATCCAGCTTTTTAATTCCTGGTACAATAATCTAAAACAAAAAGCCGAACCTCTTGATACCCTGATTCAGGAATTTGAGAAAAATGGAAATACTAAAATAAATGCAGCATGTGAGGAGACTCAGCAATTTACAGCAGCCCAATGGCGTCAGTTCTCTGAAAAAGAAATGCAGGAGGTCTTAATGGATTACAGGCTGGCCTATTTGTCTGATACCTGGGTAAACTGGTGCCCTGAATTGGGAACGGTTCTTGCCAACGATGAAGTGAAAGATGGTTTTTCTGAACGGGGAGGACATCTGGTTGAACGAAAATTAATGAAACAATGGTCACTGCGAATAACAGCTTATGCCCAGCGACTTTTAGATGGATTAGATATTATTGACTGGACTTATTCTCTTAAAGAAATGCAAAGGAACTGGATTGGACGTTCCGAAGGGGCAAGTGTACAGTTTCCAATTGATGGTCATAAAGAAAAAATTGAAGTTTTCACTACTCGTCCGGATACTCTTTTTGGAGCTACTTATATGGTTCTGGCACCTGAACATGAGCTGGTAGAAAAAATTACCTCGAAAGAATACAAAAAGGAGGTAGAGGAATATATAGAAAGGTCTAAGAATCGTTCAGAACGTGACCGCATTGCAGAAGTAAAAAAAATAACCGGCAAATTCACGGGTTCTTATGGAATCAACCCCCTGAATAATGAAAAAATTCCTATCTGGATAGCCGACTATGTGCTTACAGGGTATGGAACCGGAGCAATTATGGCAGTTCCCGGCCATGACAGCAGGGACTTTGCCTTTGCAAAACATTTCTCACTTCCAATAATCCAGGTAGTTGTTGAAAAAAATGATAGCCCTTCTGATACTACAAACTGGGAAGATTCATACGACTCAAAAGAGGGAATCATGATCAATTCCGGATTTATGGATGGAATGGATGTGTCTGAAGCAATCAGCCAGACTATCAGGAAACTGGAAGAGATGAAAATTGGCAAAGGAAAAATCAATTTCAGGTTGAGAGATGCTATCTTCAGTCGCCAGAGGTACTGGGGAGAACCCTTTCCCATCTATTATAAGGAGGGTATGCCTTATGCCATGGATGAAAGTGAGCTCCCGCTCAAGCTTCCCCCGGTGGATAAATACCTGCCCACCGAAACCGGAGAACCTCCTCTGGCACGAGCAAAAAACTGGAAAACTAAAGACGGATATCCAATAGAAAAAAATACCATGCCAGGATTTGCCGGATCGAGTGGTTACTACCTGCGGTATATGGATTCAAAGAATGAGAAGGAATACTTTTCAAAAAAAGACAATGAATACTGGCGTAATGTAGATCTCTATATTGGTGGTGATGAACATGCCACAGGACATCTTATTTATTCGAGGTTCTGGAACAAATTTTTGTTCGATATTGGCCTTGCCTGTGAAGATGAACCATTTAAGAAGCTAATCAACCAGGGAAAAATCCAGGGCCGGTCAAACTTTGTATACAGGATAAATGGAACCAATAAGTTTGTTTCTGCCGGACTCAAAAAAGAATATAATGCTACAGCCCTTCATGTAGATATCAATTTAGTCGATAACGATTATCTTGACATTGAGGGATTCAAAAACTGGAGGCCAGAATTTAAAAATACTGAATTTATTCTTGAAGATGGGAAATATCTT
>JAYEGO010000306.1:0-12250 GCA_034659155.1 Bacteroidota bacterium
TTGAGAGTTGAGAGTTGAGAGTTGAGAGTTGAGAGTTTTGCCTTGAGCCCACAGTGAAATAGGCTCCTTCGTCGCATTTCACGTGGCAAGCCTGTAGCCTACCTTATTCTATCCACCGATCTAATCAGCAATTCATCTCTTCTTATTCCGCGGAATGCCAGGTAAGACAATATGGCGGCAACAAGTGGCATGATGGCCGGAAAAGAGAAAAGTGCTTCAACATTCAGGGTTTTTCCAGCCAGGTAAGTATAATACCATGTTAAAACCAGGGCACCTATCATCAATAGGATATTAAAAACACAAAGTCTTATCTGTAGAATTCTGTATCGGAATAAAAATAAAGTAGTAAGACTTACCAGTGGAATAGCAGCCAGAAGACAGGCTAAAGGAATGGCAGAAATAACTACCTCTCCCTTATCTCCTGCAGTAATAATTCCATAGAATAAATACTCATAACTGATATCACCCAGGCCAATTAGTTTAGCAATAGGAAAAATCAACATCAAAGCCATACTAATGACTGAAAAAAATAAATACAAACTTTGAACCCTCTGAATCATAACTAAAAAATACATTTACCCCCATACAAAATTAAGATTTTCTTTTAAGATACTGATAATCTAAATAATACAAAATTTTTATTGAAAAACTGTTGATCTGTGGTGATTGTAAAATATTATGTAAATTATCAAAATAACCATCAATCAATTCATCACCATATGTATATACTGAATTCTTCCACACTATAGACATCTCACTTCCAGGTGCAAATCTCCAGACATAAGCCATATCAATATTAAAAGTGTTGAAATTTATATCCTCATTTTCTGTTACATAGTCATTATTTTCAAGGTATCCATCCTCTTTTAATAGAAAGAACTCTTCATTGTAATCTACTTTTGACCAGTAATGTCTTAACCTGAAGCTTAAATGCATGCGGTTCGTAAAAATAAAACTCGTTTCAATAGTATTGTTTATAGTTTGGTTATCTCTCATCCCAAAAATGATAGAATCCGGGTTAGATGAATCTACATGGCCAATATCCTGCATACTTCTTGAATAGCGGGTCTCAAATGTAAACTGAAGCCGGTCGTTCACCCTGAACCTTGGAGAAATACCAAAGCCATATTTGTATTGATTGTATGGAGAAGTATTTTTACCAAAGCCAAAATTAATGCGTGCATACAGGTCTTTTCTTCGGTCTGTTGAAACCCATCCTGAAATAAAGAGTCCCGGGTAACGGTAATAGCTTCTGCCATCTACCCTGGGCTCATAGAAATCATGTACCCCCAGGGGAGTATATTCAATATTAGGGCGAATTGTCCAATAGTTCATAAATGTTGTGAAGCTGTTTAAAGAAAGCTTCAGTGTAGAAAATTCAGTTGGTTTATACAGGCTTATATATTCAATTTCAAGCCAATTTCTTGAAGATTGGATATGACCTACAGGCCTGAAAATATTATAACTGAAGCTTGCCTCATGACTAATCTCATTCTGGTTCCTCTCATAACCCATATCATTTGGATCATATGTGTCAGATAAAATTTCAACCTGGTACTCTGCCCTGTAAACACCTCCTGTTTTCCCCATATTCAAAAAGACCCTGTATCCCAGGTCTGTATCCAATGAATCATAATACTTTTGAGTAAGAGCAGCCTGCCCGGAAACAGAGTACATATTATTTTTGTTTAAGAACTTAAAATCTGTTCCTGTCACATTAGCTGTGTAAAAATCTTCATCTTTAGGTGCATCCCGCCAGACATTGGTATTTATCAGGCTAAAAAATGAATTATTCTTAAGACTCTGATCCAGAACAATCATATTATAATTTGTAAATGGCTGGGTCATTTCTTTTCTTGTGGCTCCGGTTGAATCTTCAATTTCAGCATACATGCGAGCTGTCATGCCATTAAATACTCCAATACCCAGACCGCTTTTTGTGCGCCCGGAAACTTTGGTAGCATTAATCAGCTTTGATTCCAAAGGATTCTGTAAAATAGTTTCCAGGGAATCCAATTCGTATGAATTAAGATATCTCCTGGGCCTTGAGCCTACCCTCCTGGAATAAAAAATTCCTCCTTTACTAAACAATTCAGTTCCTTCTGTAAAAAATGGCCTTTTCTCATTGTATTTTACTTCGAAAGGTGTAAGATTTAGTATTATATCATCTGATTGAATCTGTCCAAAGTCTGGAATAAGTGTCAAATCAAGGGTAAAGCTTTCGGTAATTCCGTATTTAAGATCCATTCCTCCATTATAGAAAGACGACCAGTTTTGTGTTTCTGAATTATTTTCAAGATAAGCTGAAAGGTATGGAGTAAATGATAATCTGAGAGGCGGTTCTATTGATTCTATACCTCCTAATTCACCCAGGTAATTAAAGCTATTCCCTACTTCATTGTCCACATAATTCCAGGTTGACCATTCTCTCTTCCGTCTTATTTCCCGCCAAAAGTTAACGCCCCATAACTGAATATCTGATTTAGGAAAACGTATTGCCGAGTAGGGAATTTTAATTTCAACTGACCAGCCCTGGGAGTTGATATTCACAGCGCTATGCCAAACCACATCCCAGGAAATATCAGATCCATGTCTGCCAGCACTGGTTCGCATTTTATCAGTTTTCACACCAGAAGCTGAAACCTTAAAGGTCATCCCATTTACCCCATCATTAAATGGATTGATATCAAATGAAAAATGATCAGCATTTAAGTTCCTGTCAGAATCTCTGGGTCCCAGTTCAGTATAAATACTATCAGGATAAGGATCATACATCATAGCCGCTATATAAAGAGCTGATTGATCATAAACTACCCTGACAACTGTACGAAAGGAGGCTGGATCTCCATTAAATGGGGAATATTGCACAAAATCTGAACTGGGAAAGGCTGAACTCCATATGTTTTCATCGAGAATCCCATCAATTTTTGGAGCTTCCGAAACCATAACAGCATTCACGGTCTTCTTTGTCTCAAAGCCATGTGCATGGATCCCTATAAACACAAGAAAAATAAAGGGTAAAAATTTTTGTATTTTCATCCTCATCAAAAATATTCGCAAGTAAAAAATTATTTGACCTTACAGAGCCTTACTTTATTCCCGGTTTTTATAAAAAAGTAAAAACCGGGAATTATTTTCACTGAATTCTATGAATCTTATTCCTTTTAATTACTACCAAGGATAAGAGGAAGGCCATCTTTGCCACTTCCAACAACAATAACCTTTGTATTGGGAGATTCTGCCAGTTTCAGTGTGGCATCAATTCCTTTCTGCCTTAATATCATAGTTGTAAGACTGGCATTAAGAATCTTGTTGTAATCTGAAATCCCTTTAGCTTCAATTCTTCTTCTATCAGCCTCCAGTCTTTCTCTTTCATTAATGAAAGTCATTGCAAGTGCTTCCTGTTCATGCTGAAGCTTTCCTTCAATTGCTTGCTTGATTTCTGTTGGAAGGTTAATAGAGCGGATAAGCAAGGCATGCATTTCAATATTATTCTTTTTCAAAATAACCTCAGTCTCATTAATTATTGAAGCTTCCACTTCATTTCTTTTGGTTGAATAAATTTCTTCGGCAGTATATCTTCCGGATACCCTTCTTACAGTGGAACGTACCTCTGGGGTAACCAACCTGCTTACATAATTAATACCGAAGGTTTCATGAAGATGTCCAATTTTGTTGTAAACAGGATTGAACCTAACCGTAACATCCATATTTATGGATAGTCCATTCTTACTCAAAACATCCATTGTCTCTTCACTCTTTTGTTCTTTAACATCATAGCGGAAAATTTTATTCCAGGGGGCAATAACTTTCAATCCGGTAGATACTATATCATCTTTTTCAAAATTTCCGGAAATAGATTTAAATATAACTGCTCTTTCACCAGGTTCAATGATGAAAAACATGCGGCTGCTAAATACCAGCAATAACACAAATACTACTGCAATTAAAATAAAAAGAGGTTGTTTTTGTTTCATGATTATAAGTTTTTAAAATGAGAATTATTACATTTTATCAATTGAACTGCAAAAGTAATCGAAAATACTGAAATTACGAGCCTTTTATCCTCTTTTACATTAGAAATAGGCCGGCTTATCGTGCCAAATTGCCCGATTCATATTTTTTGAATAGCTTTGATTCTTTTTTCAAAGAATTTTTTTTAGAATATTAATATGAAATTCCTTAAACCTTCAGACCTTATCACCAATAGTGATGGAAGTGTATTTCACCTGCATTTAAAACCAGGGCAAATTGCCAGGGATATAATCCTGGTTGGTGACCCGGAAAGAGTTGATCTTGTTTCCGCCTGTTTTTCTTATATAGAGTTAAGAGTATCAAATCGTGAATTTGTTACACATACCGGAACTTATAACGGAAAACGAATTTCTGTAATATCCACAGGCATTGGAACCGACAATATTGATATCGTAGTCAATGAATTAGATGCCCTGGTAAATATAGACCTGGAAAAGAGAATTGAAAAAAAAGAAAAAAAATCTTTAAACCTTGTAAGAATAGGTACATCAGGTAGTTTACAGGAGCATCTTAAAGTAGGTTCCTTTTTGCTTAGTTCAAAAGCAATTGGTTTTGACGGACTGCTTAACTACTATTCCGGATCTGAAAAAATATCGGATCTTGAGTTTGAAAAAGCTCTTATCAGCCAATTGCCATGGAATGACAGGCTTGCCACTCCCTATATTGTTGATGCCTCCGAAAACCTGATCTCAAAATTGTCAGGGCCGGAAACTATCAGAGGAATTACCATCTCTGCACCAGGGTTTTACGGACCACAAGGCAGATCGCTAAGGCTGAATCCAAGCATGAAACAACTTAATGAAGCGATTACTAATTTCAGCTTTAAGAAGAATATAATTACTAATTTTGAGATGGAAAGCTCTGCAATCTATGGCCTGGGAAAACTATTGGGTCACGAAGCTGCAACAGTATGTACAATTATAGCAAACAGGATTACAGAAGATTATATATCAGACTACAAGCCGATAATAAAGAAACTGGTAGCCTATGTACTTGACAGATTAACCAGGTAATAAAGCTAAATGAGTTCAGAAAATGAAATACTGGCCTTAATACAATTACTGGATGATCCGGACTCACAGGTATTTCAATCGGTAAACCAAAATTTGTTGAGCCAGGGTTCAGAGGTCATTCCTATACTTGAAAAAGCCTGGGAGGCGTCGGGAGATGAATTTCTTCAAAATAGAATTGAAAACCTGATCCATGAAATTCACATCGAATCTGTAATTAAAGAACTAGTACTCTGGAAATCCTCCGGAGCAACTCATTTGATTGATGGAGCATATCTAATTGCAAAGCTTCAATATCCTGATATCAGGCTGGAACATATCCGGAGTGAACTTGATAAAATTGTAAAAAGTGTATGGCTTGAGTTGAATCAAAATTTAACTGCGCTTGAAAAAATAAGGATCTTAAACCACATCTTTTATGAGGTTTTATCTTTTTCTGGAAACCAGAAGAATTACTATGACCCTCAAAATAATTTTATTAACTCAGTCCTTGCATCTAAGAAGGGCAATCCAATAAGCCTTAGCATTATATATTCTATTGTAGCTCAGAAACTTGAGCTACCGGTATATGGAGTAAATCTCCCAAAGAACTTTATCCTTGCCTACATGGACAAAGATCCATCAAAGCCAAATTCCATTCTAAAATCAGTATCCAGTGTGCTTTTTTATATCAATCCTTTCAGAAATGGAATTGTACTTAACAGAACTGACATTGAAAAGTTTGTGAAGGGCCTGAATATAACTCCCGAACCGGCCTTCTTCAAGCCATGTTCGAATATTCATATTATACAAAGACTTATTTCTAACCTGGTATTTGCCTTTGAGAAATTGGGACAAATAGAAAAAGCAGACATGTATAAGCAGGTGTTAAAAATTGTGTCTGAAGAGGATGAAGAAGGATGATCGATGAAGCTTGAAGAGGCTAATGGCACAGTCCCGAAATAGTCAAAATCTGAGATTTTGTTACTATTTCGAGAATCCTCGAACATTTACGCAAATCACAGATTTGCTAATGTTCGGGAGGCGCAGAGAGAGAAGAGGTGAGTGATGGAATTAACCCGGAAAATGCATACATTTTCTACGATTAAGACTATACCAACAAATTTGAATCATTTCATTACCCCAAATTTGGGTATGTCTAAATCGGGATTTACTTCGTGAGCTCCCGTTGGTCGGTTCCCGCTTTGCCTCCCACTATACATCGCGCATTCATACAATACACTTCGTTTTTGTATGAATAAAGCGGGTTAATATCAAATGTTTCATGTAAATAAAATAGGCCTAACATTTGACATTATAGATTTGACCTCTGACCCTTCAGCAACCTGCCTGCCGGCCAGGCAGGGTTCAGGACATTCTTTTGACATAGGATAACGGAAGATATACTTTCCTGAAGGTCTTTAAAATAAGTTTTAAATCGGTTCGGAAATTTGCTGATTTAACATATTCAAGATTGAGCTCTAACTTTCTGGGCATCATCTCCTTCAGATAGGTTTCCTCAGGATTATCTGACTCTCCAAGCATTTTGTTTTCATGTACATATTCCAATGAAGCAAGACCGGTTATTCCTGGTCTAAGGGTTAATACAAGACTTTGATCGGGGGTATAAAGTTCTACATATTTGCGTACTTCCGGTCTTGGGCCAACAATACTCATATCCCCTTTAATAACATTTATCAATTGAGGGAATTCATCAATTTTGTATTTCCTCAAAAAATACCCCATCCTTGTTACTCTTGGATCTTTCTGTCCAATTGTAAATAAGCCTTTGTGTTCAGAATGAACCTTCATGGTTCTGAATTTTATCACTTTAAAATCCTTATTGTTCCTACCCACCCTTTTCTGAATAAAAAACACCCCTCCTCTGCTTTCCAATTCAATGATAATAGAAATGAGTAATAATAAAGGAGATAAGACAATAAGACCAAAAAATGAAAACACAATATCAAAAACTCGTTTGCCCATTAAGCCTTTTCTAATTCTATGAGGTTATTGTGAATACAATACTTAAGTTCTTTTCAATTTGTAATAATCCAAATACCAATCTATAAAGCTTTTAACCCCAGATTCAATATCGGTTTCCGGTTTATAATCCATTTGATGAATAAGCTCATTAACATCGGCCCATGTTTCAGGCACATCTCCTGCTTGCAGGGGCATCATAACTTTCGTTGCAGTTCTACCAAGAGAACTCTCAATAGCCTTAATAAAATCGAGAAGCTGAACAGGTTTGTTGTTCCCAATATTGTAAATTCTATATGCAGCAGAAGAGGAAGAAGGATCAGGTTTGAACCCATTCCATTCGGCATTTTTTTGCGCCGGTTTATCAAGCACTCTAATAACCCCCTGTACAATATCATCTACATAAGTAAAATCTCTTTTCATTTGCCCATTATTGAAAACCTGAATCGGTTTATTTTTCAATATTGCATCCACAAATAAAAACAAAGCCATATCAGGCCTTCCCCAGGGTCCATATACTGTAAAAAACCTTAATCCGCTAACCGGCATATTATACAGGTAGCTATAGCTATGGGCCATTAGTTCATTGCTTTTTTTTGAGGCGGCGTATAAACTCACAGGGTGGTCTACATTATCATGAACGCTAAAGGGCATTTGTTTGTTAAGTCCGTATACACTCGAACTACTGGCAAACACAAGGTGTTCAACTGAATGATGCCGGCAAGCTTCCAGTATATTCAAAAAGCCTTCAAGATTGCTGTTTAGGTAGGCATGTGGATTAGAAAGGCTGTAGCGAACTCCAGCCTGAGCAGCAAGATTTACAACTTTTGTGATCTTATGCTTCTCAAAAATTTCATTTAGTTTCTTTTGATTGGAAAGGTCTGATTTATAGAACTTATAATTTGAATATTTAGTACTGTTAACGACCTTTCCCTCTGAAATATCATTTTTCCTGATACCGGTATGAGCCAATCTGTTATACTTTAATTCAGGATCATAATAGTCATTGATGTTATCAAGTCCGATTACATGGCGGCCGGCCTCCAGCAATTTTTGGCTTAGATGAAATCCAATAAATCCTGCGGCTCCTGTAACCAATATTTCAGAATTCATGCAAATTCCTTTCTTTATTTGGCATAATTAACTGCTCTGGTCTCTCTTATAACAGTAATTTTCACCTGGCCCGGATAAGTCATTTCGTCCTGTATTTTTCTGGCAATATCGTAGGAAAGGCTTTCTGCATCTTTGTCAGACACATCTTCTGAACCTACAATAACCCGCAGTTCCCTGCCAGCCTGAATGGCATATGTTTTTAAAACGCCAGGATATGATAATGCAAGTGATTCAAGATCCTTCAATCGCTTGATATAAGCTTCCACTACTTCACGTCTGGCACCAGGCCTGGCTCCCGAAATTGCATCACACACCTGAACCAGAGGTGCAATAAGAGTAGTCATTTCTACCTCATCATGGTGTGAACCAATTGCATTGCAAACATCGGGCTTTTCTTTGTATTTCTGAGCCAGTTTCATTCCAAGAACAGCATGAGGGATTTCAGGTTCATCGTCAGGCACCTTTCCAATATCATGCAGTAATCCGGCTCTTTTTGCAATACTGGTATTCAGGCCTAATTCTGAAGCCATAATTGCCGAAAGGTTTGCCACTTCACGGGAATGCTGTAATAGATTTTGTCCGTAAGAAGACCGGTATTTCATTTTCCCAACCAGCCTTACCAATTCCGGATGAAGCCCGTGAATACCAAGGTCTATTGCTGTGCGCTTACCTACCTCTGCAATTTCTTCCTCTATTTGTTTTTGTGTTTTTTCAACAATCTCTTCAATTCTTGCAGGATGAATTCTCCCATCTGTTACCAGTTGGTGTAATGCAAGCCTGGCAATTTCACGGCGCACCGGATCAAATGCTGACAGTATAATTGCTTCAGGAGTATCATCCACTATAATTTCTACTCCTGTTGCAGCCTCCAGTGCCCGAATATTTCTTCCTTCACGTCCAATAATCCGGCCCTTAATCTCATCGGATTCAATATGAAAAACCGTTACTGCATTTTCAATAGCCGTTTCTGATGCAACTCTTTGTATAGAATTCACAATTACTCTTTTTGCCTCTTTATTCGCAGTTAACCTTGCCTCATCCATGATTTCATTAATATAAGACATGGCTTCTGTTTTTGCCTCCTCCCGCAATGAATCAATGAGTTGCTCCTTAGCATCTGTTGCAGAAAGTCCGGAAATAGTCTCCAGTTGTTCCACCTGTTGTTTATGCCCCTTCGCCAGATCATCTTCCTTACGCTCAAGAACATCCATCTGAGCTTTCAGGTTGTTCCGAATTGCTTCAACTTCTTTTCGTTCCCTATGATTTTCTTCTATCTTATGAGAAAGAGAAGATTCCTTCTGGCTAAATCTATTCTCATCCTGTACAAGCTTATTGGTTCTTTCATTGATCATTTTTTCATGATCAGATTTTAGTTGCAGAAACTTCTCTTTAGCCTGGAGTATTTTGTCTTTCCTTATAACTTCAGCTTCGGCTTCAGCTTCCGCCAGGATCTTTCTGCTTTTCCCTTTGACTGTTACCTGAACCAATACAAAGGTAAGTATTGCCCCAAGTGTTAGTCCGCTGGCACCATATACAATAGGTAATATTGTTAGTATAGTCATATTATATTTTTATAATTTGAGAGGTTTGAATTATATATAAAAAAAACCCGCATTGATTTCCATAATGTTTTATAAAACCCCAGTTATTACATTGGGAGGAGTCTCCAATTCATCTCTGACTTCCAATGTCTTGTTAAAGAACCCAAAGGGTTATGGCCTGTCATCCATAAACTGAGTTGAACTCCAATTTATAAAGTGTTGAGTTTCAAAAAAGAATTACAGAAATAATGCGGGCAAAATTCTTGCTATGTAAAAGAACGTATACTACTCATTTTGTAAATACTCCTCCATCTCTCTATTCAAATCCTGAACTTCTACTAATATAGGAGAAATATCTGACATTTCCTCAAAATCTATAACTTTTACAACATATTGTAGGGCAGCCATGGCTAAAAAATCCTGAACATCCTTATCACTATACTTCTGCTTATACATCAATATCTTCTCATTGATCATTTTTGCAGCTTTCCGTATCTTCTCCTCATCCTTTCTCGGGATCTTTAATGGATAATATCTATCTGCCAGATTTATACGAATTGTCAATTTATCATCCATACCCAACTAAAAATTATTTATTCAACAGAGCAATACATTTATCAATTTCCCGCACAATCTTATTCACTTTCAATTTAGACTCATGTGAATTTTCTCCAGAAGCTGAAAAAGCCTCTGCAAGACCCATGCTTTCATATTTTCCGTTTAACTCATCAATTATTAATTCCTGTCCTGTAATCTTGGAATTCAGTTTTTCAATTTCCTCCTGAAGGGTCTGATTTTTCTCTCTATATCCTTCATTCATTGAAATAATGGCCTTGAATTTATTTCTTAAATCACCAATTATTTCTTTAGATTCTGACACAGGAATTAGATTTTAATACAAAGTTAATACAGGAAAAGTTAATTCAAAAAAATAGTCTTTGTTTTTATACCTAAGAACAAATATTTTGTTAAAGCTTCGTAAAAACGCGGTTATATTATAGCTTTGCATTTTATTTTTATTTGTTGTTTTCTTGTGGAATGAAAAAAACCTTGATTAGCTTTTTATATTTGAATATTGGGCTTCTCCTGCTTCAACCCTGTAGTAGCCAGAATTCCTTTCCTGTAAATTATTTTTCTTCACCAATTGATTTCCCAATTTATCTGGCTGCAAATTTTGCAGAAATCCGAACCGATCACTTTCATTCCGGACTGGATATCAAAACCAGGGGAAGATCAGGAGAATTTATCCGTACTGTTGCAGATGGCCATATTGTACGTATCAGTGTAAGTCCAGGAGGCTTTGGAAAGGCTCTTTATATTAAGCATCCCAACGGATACACTTCTGTTTATGGACACCTTGATAAATTCCCCCCTGAGTTAGCACAATATGTTAAGGAAAAGCAGTATGAGAGACAAAGTTTTTCTCTGAACATTTTTCCCGGGAAAACTGATTTTCCTGTTAAAAGAGGTGACTTCATTGCATATTCTGGAAATTCTGGCAGTTCTACCGGTCCTCACCTGCATTTTGAAATACGGGAAACGGCTACGGAACGACCCACCAATGGACTTTTATATGGCTTTGAGATAGTTGATCGCATTCCACCCGTAATTACAAGCATTGTTCTGTATCCTATGAACCTGGAAAGTAGTATTCAGGGGCAAGCCGGTAAAAAAATATTTCCCGTCTCAAGGTCCAACGGAAAGTACAGACTCAATGACACCAGTAAAATTACTGTAAGGGGAAGAATTGGCATTGGTGTGGAAACTTATGACAAGCTTAACGGAGTGCCAAATAAATGTGGAATATACAGCATTGAAGTTCTGGCTGATGGAAAAAGGTTTTCCAATACCAGCATGAATGAATTTGCCTTTTCTGAAAGCAGGTATATCAACAGCTATATTGATTATGAAGAAAGACAGAAAAGTGGTAGAAAAATCAGGAAAACATTTATAGAGCCAAACAACCGACTGCGGATTTACGATGGTACTATAGGAAACGGATCTTTGTATGTTGATGAAGAAGAAACAAAAAAAATAGAATTGATCATAAATGACAGTTATGGGAATACCTCAGCTATAGATTTTAATATTAAAGGCCAGGTATCATCACCGGAAGAGGAAATAAATGGTAAATCTAAAAACGAGTATTTAATGATTATGCCATACCAAACAGAAAACAAGTACTCTTTCAATGGTTTTGAAATAAACATTCCGAAATACGCCTTGTATGACTCCCTGTATTTCAGACTTGTAATATCTCCGCCTTCCAAAGGAATATATTCATGGGTATACCATGTACATGACAGATTCACCCCTGTCCATAAAAAATTCATGCTAGGTATTAAACCTGAAAATGTACCTGATGGAATGGAAGATAAACTGCTTCTTGCCGGCTTTGATGATAAAAAAGAAATTTTTGCAAGGGGTGGTGAATATAAAAACGGGAAAGTAGAATTAAGTACCAGGGCATTTGGAAAATATTTCGTAAGCATAGATACTATTGCTCCCGATATTTTGCCTCACAATTTTATACCAGGCCAGGACCTGTCAAATAAAAAGAAACTTCAATTTAAAGTTAAAGATAATTTT
>JAYEGO010000307.1:0-3111 GCA_034659155.1 Bacteroidota bacterium
CATATATTCCACTTCACCCGCAAAAATATGGTTTGAAATGGGAAATTGGTGCAGAATAGAATTTGTTTGAATATTGAAAAAGGAAAGAATTATATTAGGATTTGATCCGGGAACAAATATTTCCGGATATGGAATTATTTCCGTCACAGAAAATAAACCCAAACTTATTGCGCTGGGGATCATAGATTTAAGAAAAATTAAAGATCCTTATTCCAAATTGCAAACTATTTTTAAAAGAAGCCTTAACCTGATAGATGAATTCCATCCGGATGAATTAGCCATTGAAGCCCCATTTTACGGGAAAAATGTACAATCAATGTTGAAGCTTGGACGTGCACAGGGAGTTGCTATGGCAGCGGCCTTGTACAGGTCAATTCCTATATTTGAATATGCTCCCCGGAAAATTAAAATGGCTATAACTGGTCAGGGAGGAGCCTCTAAAGAACAAGTTGCCGGCATGCTTCAATCCTTGCTGCACGTAAAATCATTTCCTAAACAACAGGATGCTACAGATGGCCTTGCTGCAGCTATGTGCCACTTCTACCAGGGCAATGGTACTAAACATCAAAAAGGGTCTAATAACTGGAAAGATTTTATCAACAAAAATCCCGATAAAGTGGGGAGATATTAATAGAACAAATAAAAATTGGCGCTGGGCTTTAGCCTGGTGTATAAACTTAAGTCTGACTCAGGTTTTGTCACGATTTTTGTCAGGGAAGACAAAAATCCCGCCAAAACCCTTATCTTTTTCCCTTTTCCCGGGGTTTAAAACCCCGGGTTATTAATATCTCGCCCTTTCAGGGCTAACTTGCATATATTCAGGCTAATCTGTTTTGTTTCGTACGAAAAAAAGTTCGGGGTATAAGTAGAATCATTAACTCCGGCATTCATGCCGGAGGCTGGGTGACCAGGCAACATTGGGCTTTAGCCCACCATCTTTCCCGGTTTTTATTATTTGGGTCATCCTGAACATTGTGCTTTGAGTCTTTTGACTTTTCACTCAAGTTCTTTTCTTATCTTTTCTGCAAGTTCCTCAAATTGCTCCTTGCTGAACTTCAGCTTAGGCTTTGAAAAGCTAATATCTGATTCAGAATTAATAGGGATGAGGTGAATGTGTGCATGAGGGACTTCAAGTCCCAGAACAGCCATGCCTATTCGTTTACAGCTAACATGCTTCTCAATAGCCATGCCTATCTTTTTCGAAAACACCATCATGCCAGCTAAGAGATCATCATCAAGGTCAAATAGATAATCTATTTCCAGTTTTGGAATAACCAGTGTATGTCCCGTTGCCAGAGGATTAATATCGAGAAAAGCATAATAACGTTCATCCTCCGCAATTTTGTAGGAGGGAATTTCGCCATTAACAATTTTTAAGAAAATTCCAGACATGGCAGTTATTTAGAAATATCAATAATCTCAAATTCCATTTTTCCGGATGGAACCTGGATACTAACATGATCTCCTATTTTTTTCCCAAGAAGACCCTTTGCTATAGGAGTTCCAACAGATAATTTGCCAGATTTTAAATCAGATTCGCTTTCAGATACAAGCATGTACTCCATTACCTGTCTGGTTTTGGTATTTTTGATCTTTACTTTGTTTAAGATTTGAACGTTGGACTCATCAATCAAGGATTCATCGATTATTCTTGATTTAGATATCACGTCACTTAATTTGGCAATTTTTATTTCCAGTAAGCCTTGAGCATCTTTTGCAGCAGAGTATTCAGCATTTTCCGACAAATCTCCCTTATCTCTTGCTTCAGCTATCTGTTTTGATATATCAGGTCTTTCAATAGAAGTAAGATATTCGAGTTCTTCTTTCAGCTTTTTTAGTCCCTCTTCAGTTATGTATGAGATCTTGTTCATAATCAGCGATTCATTAAAACATAAAAAACAAAAAAGAATTCCGATTGCACGGAACTCTTTCCTGATGCAAAGATAATGAATTTTTACATTTGACGGAAATCGATGAAAATATATATAGGGCAATTCATAAGAATAGGCTTAAAAATACTTAGGATTTAAGATTTCGGAGTAAATAATGGCCTTTTTTATTTCAAAATCCTCAACCAAAGTATTCAGTTCCGTAAGTTCAATTTCTTCATCAGTTGAGCCAGATACTTCTATCTTTTGGGTTGCCATAGAATCTAATAACCCGGTTTCGATTTTTACCGTGTTCGGATCATCCTGGGTAAATATTGATACTCCTTCCTTTGTTTTGGGCTCAATTACCTCTTTTTTTTCTTCCCACTCCTCCTCAAATTCATTCTCTTCAAAAAAATCATCACTGGATTGAAGTGGGGAATCTAATTCCTGGGCAAATGGAGATTGTTCTTCCAATAAAGTATTCAGAAAACCTTCAATTCCTTTCTTAGGTGATTTGGTTTCAGGCTTGTCTTCGGGCAGGGATTCAAAACTTTCACTGCTCACCGTTTTTGGAATGGTTTTTTTCTTTTTCTTTAAAAAACTGGCTGCCAGTATGACGAATGTAATAACCAGGTAAATTATAGTGCTTATAGAATCTTCCATATATAATATTTATTTTTGCGAAACGTTTCAATGTAAATATGAAAACAAGAATCGAATATTCAAAATTACGGAAATTTTTATTAATCTCACTTGTTTTGCTGATTGCAGCCTGCAACAAGGGTGAAAAGCATATAGTACCGGACGTTCCTACAGATTTTGTTATTGACCTGAATGATCCCAGGTTCATTGATCTTAATGCAATTAGTAATTCAGTAATTGTAACCAGCACTTACTGGGGAAGTCTTTCTGCAGGGTATAACAATCATGGCATTATTGTTTACCGGGCAGGTCAGGATGAATTTTATGCTTTTGACAGAACCTGTACCTTTGAAGAGCAACTCAATGAAGCTGTAAACATTGATTCTCTTAGAACCCTTACGGCAAAGTGTCCGAATTGTGGTTCAGTTTATGTTCTTCCAAGCCTGGCCTATCCCGAGAAAGACGGCCCTGCTGTCTACCCCTTAAAACAATATTATGCTGAGTATAGCAATAATACAGTCTGGGTTCACAATTAAGAATTGGAAAGATGGAATGTTGGAATAATGGAAACTTGAGAGCCAGCGAATAATATTGGTGC
>JAYEGO010000308.1:0-12186 GCA_034659155.1 Bacteroidota bacterium
TTTTTTCCCGGGCCGGTTCAGATGGAACAAAATAATAATCACCTGGTTAAATTATATGCACCTGCCACATTTGACCCGGGCTCAAGTGTGTATCATCTTGATGAGGTTCAATACTCTCCCCCCTATGCTGATTCTGTACACGCACTTATGACCCCATTTATTTCAAAGGGAGAAGCCATACACAATCCTGGTACAGTAACTATGGGAATGATGGCCGACTGGGGATGGATTCATACCTTTATAGATCATAAACCATTAATAGACAGGGAAGATTTAAGTACACCGGTCTTAATAGAGGCAGAAATATCCAGTGATACAGAATTTTACCCCGATTCAACTTATCTGGTATATTCATATGATGAATTTGAAACAGATGATACTCTTGTTTTTAGTCCTGTAGTAAAAGGAGATCAATTTGAAGTCATTATACCCGTAGATATTCCCGCCAGGACAATCAGTTATTATATTTCTACGCAGGATGATTATGGGCGAATTTACACCGACCCATCCGGAGGACCTGATTTTTACCACCAGTTTTATGTGGGACCGGACACCGTTAAGCCGGAGATTGAACATTTCCCCATTGACTTTATGCTTTACAACAATGATTCTCTTAAAATAAAAGCCGCGGTAACTGATAACATTGGAGTTGATTCGGTTTATGTTGAATATCTGCTAAATGATATAACACAGGATCCCCTGCGTATGAATTATGATTCACTGGATGATTATTCAACTTATATAATAGTAGAGCTCGGGGTATTGAATCCCGGAGATTCTATCTCCTACAGAATAATTGCAGTGGATAGCTCGCAAAATGCCAACAGTTCTGTAAAGCCGGAAGATGATTTTTATATTGTACGAATTGAAGACATACAAGATGCTCAGAATGAATACCAGAATGATTTTAACCAGGTCTCTGTCGATTTTTTACTAACCGGATTTTCAATTACCACTCCGGATGGCTTTAATGACGGAGGATTGCATTCAACACATCCCTATGAAAGCCCGGAACAGGACAACCAGACAATTGAATATCTTGCCCAGTTAAAAATTCCAATTATATTAAAGGAATCAGATTCGTATATGCGATTCGATGAAATTGTCCTTGTTGAGCCGGGAACGACAGGGACAAGATGGGGAGAAGAGGAATTCTGGGATTATGTTATTGTTGAAGGATCAAAGGATGAAGGAAAAAACTGGCATGAATTTGAAGATGGTTATGATTCCCGTAAATATCTGCAATGGTTTAATCTTTATAATTCCGGAATTGACGGTAACAACTCAACTTCAGTTGGCACTCCTTCAAATTTCATGACAAGTATGGTAAATTTACTTGGAAGCAGTTGGTTTTCAGGAGGAGATACAGTGCTGATCCGCTTCCGCTTGTTTTCTGATCCATATGCGAATGGCTGGGGTTGGGCAATCGATAACCTGGAAATACAGGGAGCAGTATCTCAAGTTGAGGAAAATCCTTTGCAAAATACATCCATTAGTGTTTATCCAAATCCAACACGGGGAATCTTTCATATCCAGCTTATGGATCTTCCTGAATCGGTTCATGAATTAAGTATCTCTGTACTTGATATTCTTGGAAGAGAAGTTCGTAGTTTAGAAGTAGAAACTTCCCATGTACTTAGTGAGACTATCGATATTTCTGACCTGCCGGATGGCATTTACCTGGTGAAATTTCAAGCAGGGAAATTTCATCGCTTGCATAAAGTGTTAAAGCAGAAGTAGATAAATGGATTGACACATACAAAACATTCAGCTGCTTTTCCATTTTTCTTAAGGGAGATTCATAATTACTCAAGAAAAAAAAACAAATTCCCTAATTAGTGCTGTTCCTTGAAGAGATCATCTGACAGATGTGGTTGAGGAGGTTTAGATAGTTTAGGATTTTTGAAATTAGGTTAAAAAATCGAAACAAATCTCCTTCACCTAAACCTCCTAAACACCCTAAACCTTCTAAACTACTGAATTTATCTTACAAGACTTGCATTACGATTACGATTATCCCGGCGATAAGCATAGCCTTTTAACAGAAACATTCTGCCGGAAGAAGGGTGGTAGACATATAAATCATCACCAATTAGTCTATGCTTGCATTCCTGGCTTATCTCACTTCCATTAACCATGAGATAGTATCGCGAATCGGATGTAGCCCGCCAGATAATTTTCATTTTTTTGGCCGGTTTGTATGAAACTGGTCGATTCCCAGGACTAATATCATACAGGGGATTAGTACCTGAATTATTTTTAATTTTTTTATTGGAAAGATTGTTGGTTGGACGAGTAAGGATTTTTGCTGATCTGGTTTGATTATCCCGGAGGTCCCAGAAATTTTCCAACACATATTTTGCCTGGGTCGTAGAATGTGTTACCACCAGATTGCGCCCTTCTGTTATAGAGCTTGTTTCCTGGCTGATATCCACTCCATTAACATATAGCCAGTATGTATTGTCTTTTCCTTTCCATTTTACATTTAAATTGTTGGCTGGAGGTGTAACAGGGTATGTTTCATTTTGTACTACAAAATCCTGTTGAGAAGTAACAGGTACATTTTCCGGGTAGAAATAAAAATCACCAATCAGAGAGGACGATTCCCAGGGAGTCTGTTTCCCATAGCTTTTTTTAACTACTTCTGCCCGTACATTTTTAAAAACAGATTCAATTTGAAGATCTGGTATATTGATCTGTGCAAGTAATTCCTGGGTATAGAGGCCATTTACCCCGCTTCCGTCAATGGCAACTGATCCCGGAGCTGTGGCATATGCAATAAGAGTTCCGGTTGGGGCGCTCATTCCTGAAAGACCTTGTTTTGATGAGCGAAAACTCCTCGCATAAGGATTGTTCCTGCAGGCATCCAGGATCACAATATTCAACCGGTTGTCAGCAGCTTCCATTTGGGAAATAACAAATCCGGCATCCACCGCCTCATATTCAACTTCTTCTTCATTATTTATGATTGCATTTACCGGAACCAAAAAATTAAAACCCTCAACCTGAATTCCATGACCGGCATAGTAAAACAAACCAACTCCACCCTTGTTTAATTTGAAGCCAAAATCCCGGATAAGACGCTTCATTTCTGTTTTATTTGATAAGTTCTCTCCCAGAATAACGTCAAAACCAGCACCACGCAAAGCGCGAGCCATAGATCTTGCATCGTTTACAGGATTGGCTAAAGGACTCTGCAGGTAATCACCGTTTCCAATAACCAGGGCAATTCTTCTTTC
Source organism: Bacteroidota bacterium (assembly GCA_034659155.1). Lineage (GTDB taxonomy): Bacteria > Bacteroidota > Bacteroidia > Bacteroidales > VadinHA17 > JAYEGO01. The sequence continues at coordinate 3,240 of JAYEGO010000308.1, forward strand.
CACGTTAGCATTATCTGTTTGTGCATAAATAAATACCGGTACAAGGATAAAAGAAAATATAAACAGGAAGTTTAGAACAGTTCGGTTCATAAGGATATAGATCATGTGAATGTAAGCAAGTTAAGGCTTTCTAATTCAAGTTCAAAATTTTAGTGTTTGTCTTCAATAAATACGTAAATAGAAAAGAATTGTTACAAATTGATTGGTAAAGCATAAAGAAGTACCTGATATTATTAGTATTATTTTTTATATTTATACAACCAATCTATAAGGCATCTTACAAGCTTTTGAATTTAAACAATACAAAATAATAAAATGAAAAAAAAATCAATTTTTAATGGCCTGCTGTTTTTTGTTTTCCTGGCTTTAGGAATACAAACAATTGCACAGCAAACAGTTGAATTATCGGAGGAGCAGTTTCATCAAAAAGGGTATTATGTGAGGATTGGAGCAGCTCCGACGTTTGGATATTCTGATTTTGAAGATTCCTTTGAGTATTCTGAATATGGATTTTTTTTTAATTTGCGTGGCGGATATCGTTTTTCAAGCAAAATAGGTGCACACGCAATTTTTAGCTGGATGCTTGCAGAAGGGAAAACAGACAATACAGCTTATGATGTAGACAAATTTAACATGATTGGAGTGGGGGGTGGATTTACCTTTTATTTTGGAAAGGGTTACAGTTACATCATTCCTGAAATCATGGCCAATGAAATCAGCACAACTATAAATGATGTAGATTGGACTTCTACCCTTGGGCTGGGAATAAATCTGTATGCAGGGCATGATATTAACCTTGGGAAAGGCCTGGGCCTTGGTATTATGGGGTTTGTGCATTACAGCACTGTAGATCTTGAACTTTCAGGAAATGACCTGCTGGGGGTAACAAATTTTTACTATGGAGCAGAAATTTCACTTCGTTTTGGCAAGTAGGTTCATTTTTCAAGGTGCTTAATATCATACACAATACTTATTTTTATCTTTCCTTCCTTTTGATATTTAATTCCTTCGGGGATAAAAAAAAATATTAAATTTGTGGGATTTAGCATACTCGTAAAAATTTATATTAAATGACAAACAATACTGGAATCATCTCACAGATAATAGGTCCTGTTGTGGATGTTAGTTTTGAGGGGGAAGGAAAAATCCTTCCTGATATTATGGACGCCCTCCAGATCAAAAGAGAGGATGGCTCAATTATTGTTCTTGAATGCCAGCAACATATTGGCGAGAACACCGTGAGAGCTATTGCTATGGACTCAACTGATGGGCTTCAGAGAGGAACAGAAGTTATTGCCACCGGGAACCCGATTATGATGCCCGTTGGAGAGCAAATTCGAGGTCGGCTTATGAACGTGATTGGAGATGCAATTGATGGTATTGGTACTCTTGACCGGAAAAAGGGTTATCCTATTCACAGGGAGCCTCCTAAATTTGAAGATCTTACTACAGAAAAAGAAGTTCTGTTTACCGGGATAAAAGTAATAGATTTAATTGAACCCTATTCAAAGGGGGGGAAAATCGGACTTTTTGGAGGAGCAGGTGTTGGAAAAACCGTGGTGATTCTGGAGCTTATCAATAATGTTGCAAAAGCTTACACCGGGCTTTCTGTATTTGCCGGTGTTGGTGAAAGAACAAGGGAGGGAAATGACCTTTTGAGGGAAATGCTCGAAGCCGGAGTAATTGACTATGGCGAAGAATTTCTTAAAGATATGGAAGCCGGTGGATGGGACTTGAGTAAAGTGGATATGAAAAAGCTTAAAGAATCTAAACTGGCCCTTGTTTTTGGTCAGATGAATGAACCTCCGGGAGCAAGGGCAAGGGTTGCTCTATCAGGACTTTCTATAGCTGAACATTTTAGGGATGGTGAAGGAGAAGGAGAAGGCAAGGGTCGTGATATACTTTTCTTTATGGATAATATTTTCCGTTTTACTCAAGCTGGCTCTGAAGTATCTGCTCTTTTGGGACGTATGCCATCTGCTGTAGGATACCAGCCAACTCTTGCTACAGAGATGGGCGAAATGCAGGAACGTATCACTTCTACAAAGCATGGATCTATTACTTCTGTACAGGCAGTTTATGTACCGGCTGATGATCTTACCGATCCTGCACCGGCAACCACTTTTGCCCATCTTGATGCGACAACTGTATTGAGCAGAAAAATTGCAGAATTGGGAATTTATCCTGCCGTGGATCCTCTGGATTCAACATCGCGGATATTAGAGCCAGATATTGTTGGTAAACAACATTATGAAACTGCGCAGCGAGTTAAAGAAATTTTACAGAGGTATAAAGAACTTGCTGATATCATTGCAATTCTTGGTATGGACGAACTTTCAGAAGAAGATAAACTGGTGGTTCAAAGAGCCAGGAGGGTAGAACGCTTCCTTTCTCAACCATTCCATGTGGCAGAGCAATTTACCGGAATCCCGGGGAAATGGGTGCCCATTGAAGATACAATTAAAGGATTTAATATGATCATGGATGGTGAAGTAGATGAATATCCAGAAGGAGCATTTCATATGGTTGGTACCATTGAAGAAGCTATTGAAAAAGGAAAGAAAATGCTTGCAGATGTTGAGGCTTGATATTTATCTGGAAACCAAATTTAAGATTTATTAAAATATGTTTCTTGAAATAATTACACCTGAAAAAACAGTTTACACCGGAGAGATAAAATTAATCCGTGTTCCGGGAAGCGAGGGTTCTTTTGAGGTCCTTTCAAATCACGCACCAATCATATCCACACTTACTAAGGGAGATATTAAAGTAGTGACAGAGGACGATAAAGAAAATCATTTTGAAATAAACGGAGGTGTAATTGAGATAAGAGAAAATAAGATTATTGTACTTGGAGAATTTATATAATCCGCCTTCGCGTTCCGCTTCGGCGGACGAGAAGGAAGTGGTTTAATTGGCTTCGCCGGGCTCGTGCACTGCCTGCCCTGGGTTTTAATACTATTTATTATGAAACAATTTCTGATTATAATTTGTTTAATTGCCATGCCTGTATTATCTGTTGGGCAGAGGCAAATTACTTTTCCTTCAGAAGATAGTCTTACTATTACAGCTGATCTTTATGAGCAGGATGTGGATTTCCCCTATGTGGTGTTTTTTCACCAGGCCGGTTCATCCAGGGGAGAATTTAGGGAAATTGCACCCAGGTTTTTAAAAATGGGATATAATGCTTTGGTGGTCGATCTCAGATCGGGAAAGGAAAGTAATTATGTTCAAAACCAAACTTCAGCAAAGGCCAATGAATTAAACCTGCCCAGGGAAATGATAGATGCCAGGCAGGATATTCGTGCCGCTGTTCATTATGCTCAAAGGCTTAAAAACAACCAGACTGTAATTGTTTTAGGTAGTTCTTATTCAGCCTCTCTTGTTTTAGAAGAAGCTGCTGGTGACAGCCTTATTAGTGCAGTAATTGCCTTTAGTCCTGGAGAATATTTCCGGGGGCATTCAGTAAAAGATTCTATTGAAGGATTAAGTATTCCATATTTTGTGTCGGGGAGTAAACCTGAAAAGGACTATATTTACGAGCTTTTATCAAAAACCAGTTCCCCCACAGGTATAATATTTATTCCTGAAACCGGGGCCGGAAGACATGGAGCCAGCTCTCTTTGGTCAGATAACAAAAACTCCTCTGAATATTGGTTGGCATTGGTAATGTTTATACGCTCACTGGGAAATAATTAGTTCCGGACTCAGCTTCCCGTTTCTTTTATGCCTACTGCCTACTGCCTACTGCCTACTCATTTATCATCGCTTTGCGCTTCTTTGCGTAATTTCTTTCTTCCATAATTCCAATCTTCTAACTGGTCTTACTAATCACCTGTAAGACGTCTAAATCTTTAAGTTGGAATGAATTACCCTCAAATTGAATCAATCAGCCATCCTTAAATTCTTTAAAAATTCGTATAGTGATTTTCTAGACTATCATAGGCAGTATGTCTATTTGCCAAAGTCGTTAGACTCTGGCTATATAAAAGGATGTTGCGCGAAGTGAATCAATAAATAATATAATTATATGCCTTCGCACATATTAATAATTAATTTTAGAACTGAATTTTACATCTTTACCCTTTCCTGTCCAGAACCAGGAATAAGCAGAATCAAGTTAGTACATAAATATGACAACAGAAGAATTCAAAAAACAGGCTCATCAATTTGTAGATTGGATGGCAGAATATTTTGAGACGGTTGAAAAATTTCCGGTAAAGGCAAAAGTAAATCCTGGAGAAATACTCGAAAAACTTCCTTTGAATCCACCGGCAGAAGCAGAAAGCATGGATGAAATATTTCATGATTTCAGGCAAACTATATTACCAGGAATGACACATTGGCAAAGTCCGAATTTCTTTGCTTATTTCCCGGCCAACTCAAGCTATCCATCAGTGCTTGCAGAAATGCTTACAGCAACATTGGGGGCACAATGTATGATATGGGAAACATCTCCTGCAGCTGCCGAACTGGAAGAAAGAGTGATGAACTGGCTTATTCAAATGATGGGCCTCCCACAAGAATTTGAAGGAGTTATACAGGATACCGCCTCCACAGCAACATTGACGGCATTACTGACAGCCAGGGAAAAGGCATCGGAATTCCAAATTAATGAAAATGGCTTTAAAGGGAATGAAAAATTCAGGATCTATTGCTCCACTGAAACCCATTCTTCAGTTGAAAAAGCAGTAAAAATTGCTGGCTTTGGGAGAAACAGCCTTGTGAAGATCGATGTGGATGAAGATTTTAAAATAAAACCTGGTTTATTGCAGGAAGCCATAAACCGGGATATAGAACAGGGTTTTCGGCCATTATGTATTATTACTACCATCGGCACAACCTCTACCACAGCCATTGATCCCCTCGAAGAAATAGTACAAATAAGTTCTAAATACAAAATTTGGCTCCATGTAGATGCTGCACTGGCAGGATCTGCCCTGATCTTACCTGAATTTCGCTGGATGATAAATGGTATTGATAAGGTTGATAGCTTTGTGTTTAATCCTCACAAATGGCTGTTTACGAATTTCGATTGTTCGGCATATTTTGTACGTGATGCGGAATTGCTGATAAAAACACTTGAAATCTTACCCGAATATTTAAAAACCCAATCCCGGGGCAAGGTAAATGATTACCGCGACTGGGGAGTTCCGCTTGGAAGAAGATTCAGAGCCTTAAAACTATGGTTTGTAATTCGAAATTTTGGTCTGAAGGGTTTACAAGAGAAACTTCGACATCATTTACAGCTAAGTCAACAACTTAAAGAGAATATTATCAAATCAGATGATTTTGAAATTATGGCACCAGTTCCTCTGAATACAATTTGTTTCAGGTATCATCCTTCAGGAATAAATGATACTACAGAATTGAATAAAATGAATGAGGCCCTAATGCATCAGTTGAATGAATCAGGAAAAGTATATTTTACCCATACCCGCCTGAATGGAAATTACGTGATCAGGTTTGTAATTGGACAAACCAATGTTACCGAAAAACATATTAAAAATGCCTGGGAAATGATCAAAGAAACAGCAAAAAGACCATGAAAACCCCGCAACTTTTTTTCCTTTTATTAATCTCCTATTTTGCTATAGCACAGGAAAACGGAATTATCTTCCAGGAAAATTTTGAAACCGGCACAATTCAGGAAATCGTAAAAAGCTGGAGTGACAGTAAAAATACCAGTGGAATGTTCCTGTCTGAAGATGTTCCAAAAGGCAGTCAGGGTACCCGATCCCTGATAATGACCCATAGCCAGGGGAATGACGTCGGCGGCTATTTATATAAAATGTTTCCTGAAGCTTATGATTCCCTTTTTGCCCGTTTTTATGTTAAATTCTGTGCCAATCATAGTTCTGTCCATCATTTTGTCCACATGGGTGGTTATAATCCGCCAACAACATGGCCACAGGGCGGTGCAGGAGTTAAACCTACTGGTAAAGAACGATTCACAACAGGCATTGAGCCAATAGGCGATAATTGGTCGTGGGATTTTTATTCTTACTGGATGCATATGCGTGGCTGCGCCAGACCTGGTTATTTTTGGGGAAATATTTTTAATCCCCAAAATCCTGCACCAATCAATCTCGACGAATGGATCTGCGTTGAATTTATGATGAAGATAAATGATCCGGTTGATACATATACAGGTGAACAAGCTTTTTGGATAAATGGTGAAAAGATACACCACCTTGGAGGAGACTTTCCTGATGGATACTGGATATGGGATAAATTTATTCCGCATTCTGACAGTTTACCCTTTGAAGGCTTCCAATGGAGAAATGACGAAAAATTAAAATTGAATTTTTTCTGGCTCCTTTATTATATGACAGATGGGGTAATGGGTAAATCAGATACAATTTGGTTTGACGACATAGTGATCTCTACTGATTATATCGGGCCTGATTTGTTTTGCAAATAAAAAGGAAAAACATGAATAAGTCCAATCTGGAGGATCTAAGTATAAGATTTAAGAAGCATGAGGATCCTGAAAGGGCCTTTCAGATGAAAAAGTATATGAAGGACCGCTACCCATTTTTTGGCATTCAGGCAAATCCAAGAAGAGCAATTTGCAGTCAGTTTCTGAAAGATTATGGATTCCCTGACAAAAAAGTTCTTTTTGAGATGGTCAAACTACTTTGGGAAAAAGATGAGCGTGAATTCCAGTATTTTGGAGCAGAATTAGCTAATAAATTTAAGAATAATATTGAAGAAAATGACCTGGAAATATTTCAATGGATGATTGTAAATAAATCATGGTGGGATACTGTTGATTTTATTGCAGCCAACCTTGTAGGTAGCTACTTTAAGTTGTACGATCAACATATCGGACAGATAATGAAAGAGTGGCTGGATTCGGGTAATATATGGTTACAAAGAACCACACTTATCTTCCAGCTAAAATATAGGGAGAAGACGGATGTTGAGCTTTTAACCAGGCAGATCCTTGCCCTTAAAGACTCAAAAGAATTTTTTATCCGAAAAGCAATAGGCTGGGCTCTTCGTGAATACTCAAAAACAAATCCTGACTGGGTCAGAGAATTTGTTGGTAAAACAGCTATGTCAGGATTAAGCACAAGAGAGGCGCTGAAGAGGATAAAAGAATGAATGATGAAGGTTGAAAGATGAAGCTGCGGTGATCATAGAAAGTTTCGGAGGACAAGGAAGATATGAGTAAGAAATAATACTGATATGATATAAAACAATAAATTCATTTCATTGGAATAGCTTAATATGACTATTTTCGTTGTTTCAAAATACCATTACTAAATGTAAGTCCTAAAAATATTTTTCCTGCTCCTTTTACAAGTGGCAGAAATATGTAATTGAAAACAAACAAATGAAAAAAATATTTGAATTTTTATTCTCTATGCCCTGGATGGCATTTTTAATCCTGGTAATGATTTTTTCAACTGCTATGGCTACATTCATTGAAAATGATTTTGGTCCTGCCGCAGCAAGAGCCGTTGTTTATAATGCCTGGTGGTTTGAAGTTTTATTGGCTTTGATTGTGTTTAACCTGCTGGGAAATATGATAAAGGGGAAAGTATATAAAAAGAAAAAACTTAGCATATTTATTTTTCATTTCGCCTTTTTCTTTATTTTTTTTGGAGCTGCAATTACCCGCTATATTAGCTATGAGGGAACTATGCATATTCGTGAAAACAATTCTTCAGACCGGATAATATCCTCCGGGTCATACCTGTATGCAGCAATGGATGACAATTCTGAACAAGCTTCTTTTTATAAAAAAACGAATTTTATTTCCGGAAAAAAGAATAAATTTTCCGGCAAACTGAAAGTGGGAAATGAAAACTTAAAGTTAAAACTGCTACAATATATTCCGAATGCTGAAAAATCACTGGTCCCGGATCCTTTTGGAGAATCTATATTATCTTTAGTATCCCTGGGGCCAACTGGAAGACAATCACACTTGCTTAAAGCTGAAGAGACAGCACAAATATCTAAGCTTCAAATAGGGTTTAATAAGAATACAACAAACTTCAATATAATTAGTAAAGAAGAAGGCTTATATTTTATATGCAAAAATGATGTGTCAATTATGGATATGGCCTCAAACACACAGGACACATTGAAAGCAGGAGAATTACACCCCTTTCAAACCAGGAGACTTTATACCATCGAATCTATTCAATTAGTACTTACAGACTATTTAAGAAAGGGGAAAGTTGAGTGGAAAATCGGCCCAAATGATGGTCTGGTGAGATCAGATGCCATTGTTCTGGAAGCTTCATATAAGTCCAAAACAGAAACCATTACCTGCTTTGGAAGGTCTGACAGGATTGGCAGGCAATATAATTACAATCTGGATGGGGCCAGGCTTACCCTGGGATATGGTCCAAGATCAATTCAGCTTCCATTTACTTTGTTCCTCAAAGACTTTCAGCTGGAAAAATATCCGGGATCAAATAGTCCGGCCTCCTATGCCAGTGAAGTAACACTCATAGACAGTAATAGCGGACTCGAAAAAGACAATCGTATTTTTATGAATAATATATTGGATTATAAAGGTTATCGGTTTTTTCAATCTTCTTATGATACTGACGAGAAAGGAACTATTTTATCTGTTAACCATGATGTATTAGGAACTGCGGTTACTTATATCGGCTATTTTTTAATGACCCTGGGTATGCTGCTTTCTTTGTTTAATAAGAACAGTCGCTTCAGGAGTCTGGCAAGATCTGAAAGTGAGAAAAAAAATAAGAATCCGGCAGTTGCATTAATACTTCTGATTGCTTTCACCACAATTTTTCCAACATTTTTAAATGCCCAGCAGGAGACCGGGAATGAAATATCAACCAGCCAGGCTGCTGAACTTGCATCTATCCTGGTTCAGGACCAGGGAGGTCGTATAAAGCCTCTTCAATCAATGACCTCTGATATTGTTCGTAAAGTTGCTAAAAACGAATCTGTTATGGGCCTG
>JAYEGO010000309.1:0-3095 GCA_034659155.1 Bacteroidota bacterium
TAAATTTAAATATAATTAACTGTAATTTGAATATCGAACACCGAACACCGAACACTGATTAACGATTTATGAATGAAGATTCTGTTTTGCAGTTTCAATACTTTATTAACTTCTTAAATCATTATTCGTTAATCGACATTCAATTTTTTTGCGGCATTCAATTATCTTCCTGCCGTTTTTTCAACAGAGTATCTATTTCCCTAAAAATTTTTTCCATGGCCATTCCTTTTTCCAGGGATATCTTCTTACAATCGTCGTATTCAGGTTTTTGGTGGATTAATTTGCCATTGTAAAAAGAAGACTTTATTCTTACTTCTCCAAAACGGGTCTCCAATAAGAATGATTCACGTGCCAGGAAAGTTTTTTCTACCTGATTTACCCGAAGTCCAAGACTTGTTGTTTCAGTAAGCAGAATTTCTTTCATATCCTCTATCTGGGTTTTTCCACAAAGAACAGATAGTTTAATAGCGGGCCTGGATTTCTTCATCAATATATTTGTCAGGAATACATCATGGGCTCCTTTGTTTAGTAATTTCTCAATTATAACTTCGTACCATTCAGGGTTCATGTCATCAATATTCGATTCTATCAACCATGCATCCTCTCTTAAAATGCCTTTGTCCTGAGTAGTTGATGCTTCTGCAAGATAGACTCTTAGGAAATTAGGTTTACTTGCTTTTTTGTGCCCAATTCCATACCCGGTTTCCTGAATGTTCATTGAAAGATCATTTGTAAACTCATTTACAAAAGTGGCTATGATTGCTGCACCTGTGGGAGTGGTACATTCAAAATTCTGGCCTCCGATGTGAATGGGTATACCTTTCAACAGCTCGACTGTAGCCGGGGCAGGCACCGGTAGTATTCCATGTTCACTATTCACACTGCCACTGCCTGTTTCAATTGTTCCTGCAAAAACCCTGACAGGATCAAGGTAATGAAAACAAATTGCCGCACCTACGATATCTATAATGGAATCTACTGCTCCGACTTCATGAAAATGGACTTTCTCAAGTGGTATTTCATGCACTTTAGCTTCGGCTATTCCAAGTTTTGCGAAAATCTTTTTACTTGTTTTCTTTACATCCTCATCAAGCCTGCTTTTGTCTATAATTTCATGAATGTCTTTCAGGGAGCGGTGCTCATGTTGAGTATTTTTGGTAAACACATCTACCCTGGTTCCAAATATCCCACTTTGTGCTTTGCGACTTATTTTCACTTCATAGCCCTGAAGGTCAAGCTTTTTCAATTCACCCACAAGATAGTTTTCAGGAACACCAAGGTCAATCATTGCTGCCAGATTCATGTCACCACTAATTCCTGAAAAGCAATCGTAATATATAACCGGCTTATTTTGTTTCATAATTTACTATTGAGGTGCTAAATATAGCTTTTTTGGATGAAATGACTAACTCCGGCATTTATGCCGGAGGTCGAACATGCCACATTTTTACGGACTTTAGTCCAACTTTCTTATGTTTAGGGCTAAAGCCCATAGCTGACTTGACACTTAGTCAAAATCTCAATATCACACAGGTTCTAAGCCTGGGGTTGAAGGTCAAAAAAGAATGGGCTTTAGCCCCTAATCTAAATGAATGGAGGTTGAAATAGGTCATACACTAATGAAATTTCTTAATAATTATTTAAATTGGATTTTATCTACTTTATTCGTTTATTTAACTTGATAAAATTATAAACAGATGAAAAGACGAGATTTTTTTAGAAAATCAGTAGGTGCAGGAGTAGTTGCTGGTACAAGTTTTGGCCTTGGAGGGATGAATAAACTTTGGGCACATTCACTGCCTCAAAATAATTATGACCTGGTAGCCATTAAGGGAGGAGAAGCAGAGCTGATGTTTGACCGGGCGATTGCTGCAATGGGAGGAATGTCCAGGTTTGTTAAGAAGAATCAAACTGTTGTTGTAAAACCAAATATGGGATGGGATGTTGTTCCTGAAAAGGCTGCCAATACCAACCCTGCCCTGATGAAAAGGATTGTAGAGCACTGCTATGAGGCTGGAGCTAAACAGGTATATGTATTTGACCATACTTGTGATGACTGGACCAAATGCTATAAAACCAGTGAAATAGAAAACTATGTTAAGCAGGCCGGAGCTAAAGTAGTGCCCGGACATACAGAGACTTATTACCAGGAAGTATCTATTGGTGACGGAAAGAGACTAACTACTACCAAGGTTCATGAATTGATCCTCGAATCTGATGTTTTCATTAATGTTCCTGTATTGAAAAGTCATTCTTCTGCTAAGCTGACTGTAGCTATGAAAAATTTAATGGGTGTGGTATGGGATCGCAGGTTCTGGCATACTAATGACCTGCATCAATGTATTGCCGATTACGCCAGTTATCAAAGGAAACCTGATTTAAATATTGTAGATGCCTACAATGTAATGATGAGAAATGGCCCACGAGGAGTTTCAATAGCTGATGTTGCCAATATGAAATCTCAATTGATCAGTACAGATATGGTTGCTATTGACGCAGCTTCAGCCAAAATGTTTGGACTGGAACCTCATACAATTCCTTATATCCGCATTGCCAATGAGATGAATCTTGGAACCATGGACTTAAGTAAATTAAACATAGGTAGATTAAAAGTTTAATAAAAGTGAGTTCCAAAGTTCTTAAAAAGCTAAGAGTATTTATTTCTGTCTTATTTCTGTTGGCTTTTAGTCTTAGCTTTTTGGATTTCAGAAGAATATTGCCTGAAGATCTTATTAATACAGTTACCTGGCTGCAGTTTATTCCTTCGGTACTTAAATTTATCAATGTATTCACACTGGGTGCTGCAGGTTTTATTGTTGTAGTAATTCTCACCTTATTATTTGGGAGAGTTTATTGTTCGGCCATTTGTCCGCTTGGCATAATGCAGGATGTCATTACATGGTTTGCCAGGAAGCTTAAGACGAAAAAGCAAAGGCGATACGAGTATTCCATGGCCTGGACAAAACTCAGATATGGATTGCTGATAATCACTATTCTGTTTTTTGTCTTTGGGTCCATTTTCTTTATAAACCTTCTTGATCCATACAGTAATTTTGGAAGGATCTTTACTTTTTTTGGTAAACCAGTTGTGATTG
>JAYEGO010000310.1:0-3094 GCA_034659155.1 Bacteroidota bacterium
ATGCACAAACATGAAATATAGGTAAATAATGACCATGGGTCATCCAAATTATATCAATCTGAAATCGTATAAGTCTGATTATACGCTACTTAATAAATTGCGATGTTTTTTGTGTCGAAGTCAGGAGCCCTATTTAATAAATATGGGATATTAATTGTAAACTTTTGAGGATACCAAGTCTCCTTTTTCGTTGTAAATATACCAGGTGCCGGTTTTCTTACCTTTCCTATAGGTCATATCATACCGAAGATTACCACTATCATCCCAAATAAACCATTTTCCATGCTTTTTACTGTTCTTGTAATTGGCCTCGGCAATTTTCACTGAATTTTCATTCCATGTTTCCCACTTACCATGCATCAGGTTATTTTTATATGCCCTTTTTTCCTTAAGAGTTCCTGTCTTGAAGTAGATATTTGTATAACCATGCTTTTGACCTTTTTTTAAGGTCATCTCTATTTCCACGTTATTGTTTTCAAAGTTTTTGACATAGACACCAGTGTACAGATCATTATTCTGGTTATAAAACAATCCATCTTTCCCTTCGGCAATTTGGCCCCGGACAGAAAAAGACATGAAAAATAAAATCGTGATTGATAGTATATATTTCATAAGGTGTAAAATCTAAGGAATTACAAAGATAATGAATCTTATCTTTTATTTTATTGAATATTTAATTGCAATGGAAAAGTACCTGCCTAATGAATACTTCTCAAAAACATAATCTACATTATTGTAGGAATAGGTGCTCAGGTAATCACTGTCCAGGATATTATCCACAGCAAATTTTACTGAAAATGTCTTTCCTATGCTTTTGGAAATATTAAAATCCATCTGACCTCTTGGTTGTTGGTACACATCCGGAATACCCACAGCATTTACCAGGTGTAGTCTTTCTCCACTAATATTATAACTCAGATTTATATCCAGTCCAATGCTGCTGTTTTTATATTCCAGGTAGCTATTGATAATGAATGGAGCCTGACCAAACATAACCCTGGTATCCGGGAAGTTTGGATCAAACTCCCTTTTCAGAGACAATTCTTTTTCATCAATACTTACATTCGACTGAATATAAGTGAAGTTACTTCCGGCCAGGAAATTTCTGAGAAATGGAATAAAGCCGAGACCCAACCTGAATTCAGTTTCAAGGCCGAATACTGTTGCATGATCCACATTCCTAAGAGTCAATTCAGGATTGGCTGCTTCAGTATTGAAGGTTCTTTCAATAGGATTGGTGAATTTTTTGTAGAATGTACTTACAGAAACCATTTCTCCGGGTGAAAAAAAGTATTCCCATCTTATGTCCATGTTATCTGCTACGGTTCTTTGCAGATCAGCATTACCAACAAAAATATAATCACCTACAAAATCAAATGAAGCAAAGGGGGCCAATTCTCTGAATGTAGGTCTTGCCAGCGTTCTATAGTAGGCTCCGCGAAGATTCATTTTCTCCATGAATGAATAAACCAGGTTAAGTGATGGTAATATATCCAGATTTGAGAGTTCTCCTTTTTTCTCATCTTCCTTAAGGCTTTCCGAGTTTATATTTGCATATTCCATTCGCACCCCTGCTACCAGTCTCAATTTATTAATCATTTGAATATCTCCTGAAATATAAGTTCCCAGGACACTTTGAAATCCATTATAGCTGTTTCGGTCATCTGAACTTACAGAGTTAGAGGCATGTAATTTTCCTTGTACAGCATTGATGTTTGAGTCATCCAGATATTGGGAAATATCTCCGGAGTAGGAATTGGTGTTTTCCCGGAAGCTGAATTTCTTTTCTATGAATTCACGGTCTTTTATGACCCAGGAAGCTCCAAACTTAAGTTTGGAACTATTTCCTCTAAAACTAAAAGGCAGTGAAAAGTGCAGCTTATTATCAATATTATATTCTTTCATATCCCTGTAGTATCTTGTTGGTACAGGGTAGAGGGATGGTTCGACTTCATACAAGCGATTCCCATTTATAAGCCTGTAGCTGTTTGTAAAATAACGTAGGTCTGGCTCTTTTTGAGTAGAATAGGTAAAAGAGCTTAGCCAGTCTAGCTTGAGCTTACTAAAGGATTCAAAATAATGTTCCCCGTGAACTTGTACTGAGCTTAACCCCCTTTGTATAAACTGTAAAGTGCGTGTTTGATAAAATAAGCCAGCCTCATCAGAAAATTTTTCTCCTTCCTGGTATCTTGCCGTGTTAATTCCACTTTGATTATGCAAAGCCAACAGACCAATCTTATGAGATTCATTTAATTTTAAGTTCACATTTCCAAGAACTGACCATAAAACATTCTGTACTCCTTTAATGTCTGTTTCTAATCTTAATTGAGATGTTAAAGCTTCATCACCTGGATCAGCTAGTTTATATCTCCCAATAATTCCATCATCAAAATAGTTATAGTCATTTGAATAGGATATAGCGAGATTGTAGCCCAGTGTCTTTAAACCCATGGGGTGCCTGTCACCCAGTGCAATGGAATAACTTTGGTTCAGGAAGCTTTTCATGGATTCTGGTTCCATGGTCTTGTTGAATGATTTTGTTATTTCATCCAGAAGAGGATCATTTGTGAACCTGGGTGGAATTTGTCCATCAGCCGGTTCAGGTATGCCTCTTGTTCCGTCATCTATACCCAACCAATCTAGTTTTCCACCCTGGTAGGAACTGAAATTCTCAATTAAATTTGTTTGGGGATTAAATTCCATTTTTGCAGATATATGCAAATTGAATTTAGTTGGAAAGTCATTGGTCATAATATCAATATGACCGCCTGTAAAATCAGCAGGCAAATCAGCTGAAGATGTTTTATGAACCACTATACTTTCAATGATATTACTGGGAAAAAGGTCCATTTGAACGGTATTCCTGTTTGGATCCAAACCCGGAATATCTGCGCCATTTAAGCTTGTTTTACTGTAGCGGTCACTTAATCCCCGTACATATACATATTTCCCACCTTCCACTGCAATACCGGTTACTCTTTTAAGAGCTCCCGCAGCATCTGAGTCTCCCATTTTCGACATATGACTTGCCGAGATTCCATCAAGAACAACTGCTGATTTTCTTTGCAATACCTGTAAAGCTGCTTCTGTCCTT
>JAYEGO010000311.1:0-3079 GCA_034659155.1 Bacteroidota bacterium
AGCGATTGGAATTACTTTTTTTGCAATATCATTGTGGTTGTTTTCTTATGAGCTTTTGATGCCAATTGCCTCAATTATTGTGTTGCTTGGTTTTATGCTCTTTTCACTGAACATT
This sequence comes from Bacteroidota bacterium, assembly GCA_034659155.1. Taxonomy (GTDB): domain Bacteria; phylum Bacteroidota; class Bacteroidia; order Bacteroidales; family VadinHA17; genus JAYEGO01. The sequence goes on from JAYEGO010000311.1 coordinate 116, forward strand.
ACTATTACAAGTATTAAAGCTGACAAAAAAGAGATACAGACATGGTTCATTGGTGCAGCTTCAATCTGGCTTTTTCTTACCGGTTTATTAGGGACCCTGATTGTATTCAACTATCGTTTTAACTTTTTTGACCAGATACACCTCCACTATTTAAAAATACATGCACACCTGGGAATGGCTGGTTGGTTTATACTATTGATCATGGGTGTTGGCTCACTGCTTCTGCCAATGTTTTTCATTTCTCATAAATTGAATAAGAAGAAAATGATTCTCGCATTTTTCCTTGTAAATACAGGCCTCACAGCCTTAAGCCTGGATTGGTGGTTTACAGGTGGCAGCAAATTAATACCTGTGTATGGTCTGATCATTTCAGCAGCTATCCTCTCATTCGTTTCATTTGTTTATGATTCCTATAAAAAGAGAATGAGAAAAAAACTGGACATAGGAATGAAGTTTTCGGTACTCTCCATAGTGTTATTTCTTACACCGATAGTTTTAGGACTTATGGCTTCTTTGAGGTTTCCTAATAGTATGCAATTGTTAAACCGTATTTCACTTCTTTATGGCTTTGTATTTATAATGGGTTTTGTCGGCTCCATGATCCTCGGGCAAATATACAAGACACTTCCATTCATTATATGGCTGGACAAATACAAAGACCGTATTGGTAAGGAAAAAACAATTATGCCAAGAGAACTGTATTCTGAAAAAATGGCATCTTTACAATTCCGGGCCTATGTTCCTGCAATAGTTTTACTAACCACGGGAATCCTCATATCTAATAAACCAGTGTTGTTTATTGGCAGTATTTTTTTGCTTCTTTGTACTCTGGCATATGTCTGGAATGTATTTATGATGTTCTTACACAAACCAAAAGATTTAAAATAGATGAAGAGTTCTGAAGAAATATTAAAAATTGAGGGAGAGATCAGGCAGCACCTGAAAACAGTAATGGACCCTGAAGTTGAAGTTAATATTGTTGACCTTGGACTAATCTACAGGATTGAATATAATGGTGAAAAAAAGGTTGATGTTGACATGACCTTGTCCACCCCGGCATGCCCGCTGGGTGATGCCATTATTTTGAATGTCAATGAAGTGCTAAAGGCAAACCTGCCAGAATTTGAATTCAATGTGCAGCTTGTCTGGGATCCCCCCTGGTCACCTGAACAGATGACTGATGAAGGAAGAGAAATCCTTGGGATGTAAGACTTAAGAAGTTTTGAGTTTTGAGTTTTGAGTTTTATCTTTCCTGCCTACCGGCAGGCATAGTATCTTTATTTATTTACCCTTAACGAATCAAACCATTCTATCATTCCAATAATAGCAGGTACAGCAGCTTCAGCGTGAGCAAGGCTATCCAGAGTTATTAGTTCAATATTGTTTACTCCCTGGTTCTGAAAATAATTAAGGGCTGTTATAGAATTCTGGTAGGGCACTATTTCATCACCATTGCTATGAAACATTCTAATGGGGGCAACAGGAGTCCAGTTTAACAAATTATTCTCACTCACAGCCTGCTCAAATTCATCTTCTTCACCGTCAAGATAAGCAGTTCTAAACCTGTCTTTTATTAATTCGGAGATTGAACCCGGCAATTCTGCTCCAATCTCTTCTTTGGTATGATTTCCATCAAAAAGATATGCCATCATGCCAGCGTAGGGAACATTAAATATATTGTTAAGGCGGTTCCATCCATATATCTCATTGTAGGCTGTAATAAAATAGGCTATGAAAGTAGGTTGTGCATATTCTTCCTGCAAGATAATAGAGTTTATCGTACCCTCCAGATCATATGGCCCAGCCAGTGGAGCTGAAGCTGTAACAGAAAACTCATCCGGATGATTTGTCTCTATCTCCCTATGTACTGCCATAGTTACATATCCTCCTTCAGAGTATCCCCCCAGGTAAAGATCATTATTCAATTCAACTCCATTATCCTGGTAAAATGTCCTGGCAGCCCGAAGCAGATCGATACTTACATCTGCTGAAGAAGGAGCGTACAGGTATGGATGCAATAGAAAAGACTCTCCCAGTCCAAGATAATCAGGCACACAAGTTGCAAATCCAAGTGAAGTCATTGCCATACTTGCAATTCCCTCCCCTATGAACAGACTTGAGGAGACCACAAGATCCCTTTTTGTTTCGGTACCATGATGAAAACTTAAAAGCGGAAGATTATTTGTGCCAACAGGAATCATTACGGTCCCGGATGCTTCTACAAGGTCACCATCAGGGCCAATCGTAATATAAACCAATTTTGTAATTTCAACATCATACTCGGGCTCCAGGTTTGATTGCCCACCCATAGCCTGAATAAATGTTTCAATACTAGATGCCGGGTACTGAATTAAATAGGACGCCTTAACTATATCTCCCCTTTCCCATTGTATTTTATCCTCCTCCTTATTACAGGATACAATTAAAGCAATTAAAATAATTGCAAGAACGATTATTCTATAAAACCCGGATGCTATTCGATTCATTGGGCCAAATTTTAGATGTTTAACGAATAAATTTATTGAATTTCGTTCAGGATACCTAATTCTAAATGTGAGTTGTAAAAAAAGAGGCCCTATAAAAAGGCCTCTTTCAAATTTAGTTTGTACAAGTTATTCTTTGAATTTAATATCCAGCATGGTAATTTCTTTTGGATTATAGGGACTAAGATAATCAAGTCGCGCTTCAAGAGCCTGGTATCCTGCACTCGGTGCAGTGCCACCTGAAACAAATCCATAAGAATCGAAATATCCGGGAGCCGAAGCGTTGTATAAATAGGCATCAATACTTTCCTGGTCTATATCAGGCCATACTTCATACAGTTCACGGGTAATAACCTTTTTGATGGCATAATATCCAAGAAGAATGTTGCGGCCTGGCTCATCAAGATTACTTGGAGGTAGTCCAACCTCGGCAACACCAAGATCTGTATTGTTATTACCAGATGCTACAAACGACCATGTA
>JAYEGO010000312.1:0-3071 GCA_034659155.1 Bacteroidota bacterium
AATCCGTTTTAATCAGTGTAATCCAGATGGAAATACTATTTCCATATTTCAAGGTCTTTGAAGCTGCTCATGTTAGTAGACTGGGTGCTGACCCCCTTCGCTATCGGATACAATAGCTTCGGAGGTCGATGGGTGCTGGTTAAAACTCCGTTGTGGCTGCTTCAATTAGGAATTTTTCAATTTCTGGTTTCGTTGGTTCTTCATTCATATATGAAACCTCTTCAGAGTAGTCAATGTCTTTAAAGTAGGCAAGTTGTTGTCTGAAAAGTTTTGCACTAAATGCTTCGCCGAACAGCCCTTCTGCCTTTAGCTCAATATCTAATAATGAGAAAGAATACTTCAGCAGGAAATACATGTCCACATAATCCTTCCATTTAGCTCTTCCTCCCAATGCGAGTGCTTTCATGGCCGTCAAATCCAATAAAGAAGGCATTTTAATAATATCTTTATATGAATTAATTGCTTTTATCTTATATGGAAATGTGAAAAAAGTAAATTTTACCTCATCAATACTAAGATGCAATTGATCATATTCCTGGTGAATTATCTCATAGGTGATATTCTTATTCTTAAGCTGATTTTTTATTCCGTTAGGTTTAATCAATTTATTTGAGAATAAATCAAAATCAATTGATTGCCTGTGCCCTATTTGCAATCCTATTGCAGTACCACCAACAAGATAGAAATGCGTTGAGAAAGATTTAACCAAAGGGAGTAATTCGGCCTGCTTGTTGCTTAATATCTCACTATGCATGTCGTGCAAAATAGAGTTCAAAAAAGTTTCTTACAGGCTTGAAGTAATTATTTCTTTTATTCTTTATCTGCTCTTTGAATACTTCAGATGCTTTTTCAATACCTATCAATTCAAATAACTTTCTTACTGATTCCCTGCTTCCGTAATTTAATATTGTTTCAACCAGTACACCCAGGCTGATATCTTGCTTCTTATCCTCGGGGATATACCAGAAAAGATTACTGCTTTTTTGGATAAATTTCTTTAGTTCCGGACTGTTTGCCTGATTCTCCATTTATTAGCTTCTATTGTGTAAGGTAGTGAAAATGAATGCTAAATGCAAAGCTTAATTGAAAAGTTTAGAGTTCAAGAAGGTTCAGGGAACAAAATAAAGCTTGATCGATGATCGTTGAATGATGAACGATGAAGGTTGAAGGTTGATCGTTGAAGGTTGATCGTTGAAGGTTGATCGTTGAATGATGATCGTTGAACGATGAACGATGAACGATGAAGGTTTAAATTGCTTCATTTGTTTTTTTGAGCTGTCATTCGAGACTTAACGAAAATAGAAGCTAATTCGGGTGCTGGGTACAAGATATTACTTCTTAATTTTACTCATCGCTCATCTCTTCTTCTACTGCACAGCTCCGCCGGGTCAGTCCCAATCAAGAGAAGGTTGAAGGATGATTGATGAAGGTTGAATATAAGAAGTAAAGCTACTAAAAGTTCATTTCATTCTTCATCCTTCAGTCTTCCTCACGCCTGGGGCCGGGATTAATGCATGAATATCGGCTTAATTAAACCGTGTTTGAGTAGTAAAATTACTCAATGTTAAGAACAAAACAAATTTTTAATAAAAAATTGTTTTGTGGTTTAGTGCAGTGGGTGATAATTCTTACGCTCATGCATAAAACTGACGATCTCCAGAAAAATAGCAAAATAGGTTTATTTGTTGAGTAGTTTAGGGGTTGAGGTCCTTCGACAAGCTCAGGACAAGGTTTAGGGGAAAGAAAAGAAAGCGTTTTTTCAGTACAGATCGTCGCTAATACATTACAGCGGCGGTCTACGGGGCGATTGTGCCAGTTGGGTTGTAGTATTGCCGGAAAGATCGTTGAGTAGAGGTCAGAAGGTTGGCTTTGGAATAATAATTAGATCAGGTTGAGCTTACGTACCTCTTTGGTAATAGTTTTCTTCACCTGCTCCCATTTAACTGCTTGAATCATCCTGGGCATTGGGTCATTTTCTGCATCCTGAAAATATAATAGTGATCTTAACAAGGTGTACTCATAGTCTGATTGCTTAAATTTTTCACTATAAAAACCGAGGATCTCCTTTAAGCTAAAACTTTTAAGCAAGAAGAACATATCAACAAAATCTTTCTTTGTTCCCCTTGACAGTATGGCAGATAGTTTCATTGCAGAAATATCTTTGAGGCCAGCAATATGAAAGTAAGCATCTGAAGCAAGTTCTTCCAACAAGGGATAATCGTATTTTATAAAAGAAAGCTTTACATCATTAAGTTCCCCATACAAAGTATTAATATCCTCATAAGTTCTTTTGAAAACGCCAATCCTACTAAGCTTTAAGTCCAGTTTATTATTATCTATATCTGATGAGGTAAAAAAATCAAAGTCTATGGATTGCCTGTGTCCAATATGCAGGGCAAGTCCGGTTCCGCCAGCCAGATAAAAATCTTTCAGCCAGTCCACGGTTTTCAACAGTTTGTATAATTCAACCTGCTTTTCAGGTAATATATTAAGGTGAAACATTAAAATAGATATTCCAGAAATTTTTTGTTTTTTGATCCAGGCGTCTACTTGAACTTGCCGTTTTTAGTAAAGACCCTATCCCATAAGTCCTTTTTAACCAAAGTATGTCTTTCAAATTTCCAAACATTAATATTCTTTCAATAATGAATGTTTGATGTTCGCTAAATTCCAGATCCTGGAAATTGCAGTCCCAGAAGTATTTCTCAAAATCATCGGGTATATTATGCTGTATTCGTTGCATTTTCAGTAGTTATGGCATATACTCAAAGATACTAATTTTATGAGAGAATTAGGTAGTTTGGTTGAATAGTTTGAAGTCGAAGAGTCGAAGGTCAAATGGTCTAAAAGATAGAAAAAGAGCGTTTTGATTAATCATTGTGCGGAAATTATGCAGATTGCTTCTCTGCCTTCGTCAGATCGCAAAATCCAGGTATTAAAATACTTTAAGGTATAAAAGAAAGAAGCCACGAATGCACGAATGGAAGACGAATGCACTAATTAAAGAATGAAGAATGAAATAATAATTACGCAGAGTGGCGCGAAGAAGACGCAGAGTACCGCGAAGGGAA
>JAYEGO010000313.1:0-3062 GCA_034659155.1 Bacteroidota bacterium
AGAAACAATAGCACATTATCTTCAGGTTTATATTGTTTATCGTAAAAGAAAGATTTTCTATGGCAAGGGGAAATTTACGGATTTAATAGACCTGATTGCAAAGAATAAAGAGGAACGCTTTTTTTGTCCCCTTTCAGACATGCATAATTCTGAAATACCTGATCTTTTAGAAAAGAGCAAAATTAATTATACAAAAGCCGTACTTTATAAAACTGTGTGTAGTGATCTTTCTGACCTGGCAGCAGAAAAATATGATATTCTTGTATTTTACAGTCCTACCGGGATTAAATCTCTTGTTCATAATTTTCCGGACTGGAAACAGGAACAAACCAAGATTGCTTCTTTTGGACCAGCAACCGCCAGGGCGGTTAAGGGTGCTGGCTTAAGGCTGGATATTGCTGCCCCAAACCCCAAGGCGCCTTCTATGACTATGGCTCTCGAACAATTTATTACTGAATACAACAAAAACAATAAGTAATATCCTGGCGGGTTTTGTTATTTGTTAAATATGGTTTCAAAAATCCTATTTGATCTTTTTCCCGGTGTTAAGAAATTCTTTTAAAAAACAGGAACGGCTTACAGGCAAAAGAAACTTCGAAAAGCTTTTAGCTGAAGGACAGCGTGTTCATCTATTTCCTTTTACAGTTTATTGGGCACATTTTACTGATCAAAAACCGCCTGTCAGGATTGCCTTCAGTATTCCTAAAAAAAAGTTTAAACGAGCACCGGATAGAAACTTATTAAGAAGGAGGGTGCGCGAATCATATCGTACAAACAAGCATAAATTAAACGATTTGCTCGAAGACCGAAACTTGCAGCTCCATATACTACTTGTTTATGTATCCGGTGAAATTGTTGAATTTGAAACAATAAATCAGAAAATTGTTGAAGTGCTGAATTACTTGACAAAAACTTTTTCAACAGATTGACTGTAGTGAAAAACTTGACGAATAATGAAAAAAGCTTTAAACTATATATTTATTGGTCTGGTTCGCTTTTATCAGTTATCTATATCTCCCCTCTTACCCTCCTCCTGCAGATATACACCAACATGTTCTAATTATAGTCTTGAGGCTCTCCGAAAATACGGCCCTTTTAAGGGTGGCTGGCTTTCCATAAAACGTTTTCTTTCCTGCAATCCCTGGGGTGGTCATGGTCATGATCCTGTTCCATAAATCAATTTATTAGCAATACATGAATAAAATTTTGTTCAAACCTGAAAATTGTATTGGTTGCGGAAATTGCGTTGATATTGCCCCTTTTTACTGGAAAATGGAAACCCGGGATGGTTTAGCTGTATTAATTGGAGCAAAAAAGGTTTTACTATTTGATGTTAATATTTGTTAATCACATAAAATTCCCATTTATTCCGGATAAAATTCCCTATTTTGCTGCCTTCAAAAAAAGTTTCACATACAAAATTCAAATAAAATGACTTTTTTTTCAAAATACTCCAAATCATCTATTAAGGTCACTGCATTAGGTATAATGCTTATTATTATTTCGGTCGGACTTCTTTCTTTCAGTGAAAGTCGTGATTTTAAACTGGTAAAAAATTTAGAGGTATTTTCAAATCTCTTCAGGGAGCTGAATTATTATTATGTAGATAGTACGGATCCTGAAAAACTTATCCAGACAGGGATAAATGCCATGCTCAAAACCCTTGATCCCTATACTGTATATATATCAGAAGAGGATCTTGATGATTTTAAGTTTACTACTACCGGACACTATGGGGGTGTTGGTTCCCTTATTAGAAAAAAGGATGATTATGTATTAATTACTGATATTTATCAAGGCTTTCCCGCTGACAAGTCAGGATTGAAAACCGGAGATTTAATTATGTCTGTGGATGGAATTTCAATAAAGGGTATGAGCAGCTCAGAAGTTAGTGGGCTATTAAAGGGTCTTCCCGGATCAACTGTTGAAATAAGTGTTAGTCGTTACGGAAATGAAGAAACAGTTTCGTTTACACTTGAAAGAAAAGAAATTAATGTTCCCAATGTTCCTTATTATGGATTAGTTGGTGGAGGAGTTGGTTATATAAGATTGTCAAATTTCAGAACCGGGTCGGGCAAAGAGGTTCGTAAGGCATTAAGCGACTTGAAAAATAATTATGGGGCAGAGGCGATAATTCTTGACCTCAGGGGAAATCCGGGAGGTTTATTAACAGAAGCTGTTAGTGTGTCAAACCTGTTTGTACCACGAGGAGAGGAAATTGTAAGCACCAGGGGGAAGGTTGAGGAGTATTATCATAGCTATCAGGCTCCAAATCAACCTGTGGCTGAAAAAATGCCTCTTGCTGTTTTGGTTGATCGCGGTTCTGCTTCAGCTGCAGAGATTGTTGCAGGATCCTTGCAGGATTTGGACCGTGGAATTATTGTTGGTGGAAGAACATATGGGAAGGGCCTGGTTCAAACTACTCGCCCTCTTGGCTATAATAACCAATTGAAAGTAACAACTGCAAAGTATTATATCCCCAGCGGCAGATGCATTCAGGCTGTGGATTATTCAAATAGAAATGAAGACGGAAGTGTTGGACATGTTCCGGATTCTTTAATCTCTATGTTTAAAACCCGTAATGGCAGGGTTGTTTATGATGGTGGAGGAATATTGCCAGATGTTGAGGTTGTACCAGCGAATGCCGGACTTATTACAATCAATCTATATACCCAGGATTTGTTTTTTGACTATTCCACAAAATTTGCATCAGAAAATCCTGAAATTCTTCCCGCTTCAGATTTTGAATTCAGCGAAGAGAATTTTCTTGCTTTTTGTAATTTTGTTATAGAGAAGGATTTTCATTATGAAATTCAAAGTAATGCAGCTTATGAGTCATTGGTTAAGGCGGCCAGGAAAGATAATTTATACGAAAATAATAAAGAGGCTTTTCTTCATCTAAAAACCTTGCTAAAACACGACCTTAAAACATGCCTTAAGGATCACAAAGAAGAAATTATTCAATTTCTTACAAGTGAGATTGCCGGAAGATATTATTACCAGGCAGGTGGTATTGAAAGCTCTTTGAAGTGGGATAAAGATATAGTAGCTGCTAAAAAAGT
>JAYEGO010000314.1:0-3062 GCA_034659155.1 Bacteroidota bacterium
GGTGTCTGACCCCTTCGGGGACCATGCTCAGCCACCTGCGAAGGCTGCTTTAGAATTTACTACTTGCCCTATTTCTGCTTTTAAAATTTTGTTTTTATCTAAGGGGTGAATTATTTATTAAGAATTCAGATTAAAAATAATCTATTTCGTTCTTTTATTTTGATTTTTATAATATTTATTCAGTATTTCCTGTGCTGCTAAAAAGGGACTGGTTTCCATATTCAGGACTTTTTTCTCCAATAATGAAAGTTCTTTTTGGATGAGCTCATTTTTATAGAATTGGGACTTCAACTTTTCCTCAATTGTCTGATACATCCAATATTTTGATTGAGAATTTCGGGTTTTCTCGAACCAGCCATTTGCACGGTTCAGAGCAACGAATTCCAGAATTGCAATCCAGATTTCATTTAGCCCTTTTTTTGTATAAGCAGAGCAGGATGAGACTTTGGGAATCCATCCGGTTTCGCCCGGAGGGAATAAATGCAAGGCATTTCTAAAGTCTACCATAGCTCTTTCGGCCTTTTCTAAATTATCTCCGTCTGCTTTGGTGATGGCTATAAGGTCAGCCATTTCCATAATTCCACGTTTGATTCCCTGCAGCTCATCGCCAGACCCCGGAAGCATCAACAACAGGAAAAAGTCCACCATGGAATGTACTGCAACTTCTGATTGTCCTACACCAACTGTTTCAATGAATAAAATATCGAAACCAGCGGCTTCACATAGAATGATAGTTTCTCTTGTTTTCCTCGCCACCCCCCCCAACGAACCGGAAGAGGGCGATGGTCGGATAAAGGCATTTGGATCGGATGCAAGGGTTTCCATTCTGGTTTTATCCCCCATTATACTACCACCTGACCTTACACTGCTGGGATCAATTGCCAGAACAGCCAGTTTTTTCCCTGAGGAGCTTATGACTCCTCCTAGTTCTTCTATAAAAGTGCTTTTACCAACTCCCGGAACGCCTGTAATTCCTACCCTGATAGAATTTCCACTTCTTGGCAAACAAAGTCCGATAATATCTTGTGCTAGTTGGTTATGATCTTCCCTGGAACTTTCAATGATGGTAATTGCCTGACTGAGAACCACTGGATCATGACTGAATATTCCTTTTGCATATTCAGTGGCAGTAAGAACTTGCTTTCTCTTTTTTCTACTTAAATCAAATGCCTGTTTGTTTACCGGGTCTGCACGTGGAACACCTGCGCTAACACTCAGTGCACTTACTTTACTCTTTTTCCCCTTTCTGCCTGATTCCATGGTGTTGCGAAGTTAATTTTAATAATATCATTAACAAAACTCGCCTAACAATGAGCAAAGAGCTATGGCTGCTATTTTCAAGTTAGTATTTGTCACCTTCATTTGAGTGTAGATTTGTCAGGATCATGCATTGTAGATCGACTCTTCCCGCCCGGCCTGGTATTTTTCTGACGGGTGAGTCAATTGTGTTATAAAAAAACATCACAAATGATATCAGCTATAAAATGCTGTTGACTTATTGGAAATTAGTCTTTAGAATTTCCTCTACCTGGTTTTTTGACTGGATGCTGCTTGTGGCCTGAACAATTTTTCCGTTTTTATAATATAACGAGTTCGGAATTATGAACTCGTTTTTGTATAAATTATTGCAAATATTAATTGGCCTTAGGAACCTCTACATCACCAGTGACCCTGAGTACCACTGTTGAGAATTTAGGGTCATTTGTAATAACAGTGATGGATTTGTTCTGTCGTCCGACTCGTGTGCCGGAGCTGAATATTGCCTTAATAGAACTGCTCTGACCAGCCTTAATAACTTTTTCTTTTGGAGAAACCGCAGTACAACCGCAACTTGATTTTATTTTTCTGATCACAAGGTCAGATTTTCCGGTATTTTTGAATACAAAATCATGCTCAACAGATGTTCTTTGCTGCATCTTTCCAAAATTAAAAACCTTTTCTGCAAATTCAATTTTTGGTGCGGCTGCCAGTTCCGTTTTCGATAAGCTGCCAAAATCTTCGGTAATGGTGGCTGAAATTGTAAGGAGGTTTTTTCTGTCCTTTGTATCATTATAAACAATCATCACCCGGTTAACCACAAATCCCCAGTCGTTTACCAGGTTTGCATCATAGCTGCCATGTATGGTTCCCTTTTGATTTGGCTTGAGTGTCTGTGGAGATGCTGTAAGCTGAAGATGCTTTGGCACCATATCAAATGTTATTGTCTGGTCTTTATCAGTTGTATTTACCACCTGTACAGAAACACCTTTCTTCTGGTCTTTAAATACCTTAACAAAAGCCATGTGATTGGTGTTAAAACGTAAATCTCCTATTTTAAAAGGAAAATCATCTTCAATGGTTCTTGGTTTTGGAATCACATTCCCGGAAACTCTTAAGCTTACCACATTTCTATCGGCATTGGTGTAAACGGTAGCCGATTTGTTGAATTTATTGGGGCGGTTTTTAGGATTGTATGCAATCTTAACATAACCTTTTCCTCCAGGAGGAACCGGTGCTTTTGTCCAACTTGGAGTTGTACATCCGCAGGATGCTGTAACTCTGTTAATGATCAGGGGCTGGCTTCCTGTGTTTGTAAAAGCAAAATCATAGCTTACTACTCCCGCTTCTTCTTTGATATTTCCAAAATCATGTGTTTGACCCTCAAAAGAAATACTTGCCAATTTTTGTTGTGCACCTAAATGAAAAGCAGGTGACAGGACGAGAGTCAGTATGAGGCTGGTGATGAAATGTTTCATGGTTTGATTAAAATTTTATTTATTTTCCTGTACATATAGCATATAACGTACCAAAGTTAATAAAGTTTAAATTTGTAAGCATTATTTTTAATGGATTAAATACAGTCTTAAAGCTTGTATAAACCACTAAGAACTCGGAGAAACTATACTATTGATAAACTTCATACATGACTGTTTATAAATTTTACATGAAAAAAATCAAATTCGTTTAATATTGTTTTATGTTTTTGCCTTATATTTAAGAATTTCGGTGTAATTATTGCGGGATATTCATTTAATTTTCAGTTTGTAATTCTGATTGTGACCATGGGATTTGGATTAAGAAAA
>JAYEGO010000315.1:0-3054 GCA_034659155.1 Bacteroidota bacterium
CCTTAAACAGGGTCATCAGGATAATAACATTTTTAAGTGCTCTACTTGCCCGTTCGTCCCCGGTGTACTTGATTAAAATGTCTTCGAAATTCAGTGAGTCAGCTATTTTTTCGAGGAATTGTCTCTCTGCTGTAAGTTATATCGGTCTCGTCAATCAGTTCCCTGGTTGCCAGATCGGCGAGGATCTTCGTCGCAACTTCATCCGGACCGATGTAGATCTCCTCAGTCTTCACCGTTCCATTTATCAGATAAGACTTCTTCAGGTAGCCATACTTTTTCTTATGTGGCCCAGCGCCACGTGATATTCCATGCCATTGTTATAGAGTATGTATGTGTAGGAAAATATTGCACTTTACTGATTATAAATACTTCTTTTTTCATGAAAAACATTACACATACATAAGCGAAAAAGGCGGGTTTTGGTTGGATGGTGATGAGGTCGCTCGATAGTGGTTTTTGGAGGCAGGGGAATTCAGGATTGTGGGAAAATGAGGGAGAACGGGGGAGAAACGATGCGCAGGCAGGCGATTATCAGATTAAAATATAATCCCCAAAGTTGAGCTGCACCGGTTGTTGTAGAACTCAGTCGTCTCTCTGCCGCATTCGGGGCAGAAGAGCGTGCGCGGGTGCGGGTTTTAGGCATTGGGGTTCTCCTGTCTGGTGATCTTGGGCTTTGGTTGTGACTCTTCATCTATGCTGAAACGATGGAAACTGCATCAGGTCTTACGGTGTTTTTTACGATCTCGATCCGGGGTTGGAGTTGGGGGTGCATGGGTGGTGGAAATTATTATTCTCCATTTATCGTTTCAACTATTTCTCTAAAACTTTCAAGTCCTGCTTCCACATTTTCAATAATCTCATTTGCCAGTATATCCGGGTCCGGCAAGTTATCCAGATCAGCTAGGCTTTTATCTTTGAGCCAGAAAATGTCAAGATTTGTTTTATCTCTTGAAACTATTTCATCATAAGAGAATTTTCTAAAGCGCCCATCCGGATTGTCTTCCGACCATGTTTCTTTTCTCACATGTCTGTTTTCAGGATTGTAACATCTGATAAAATCCTTTAAATCCTCAAATTTCATCGGGTTCTTTTTCAGTGTGAAATGAACATTGGTGCGAAAATCATAAATCCATACCTCGTTTGTCCAGGGGTCTTTACTTGCAGGCTTATTGTCAAAGAACAGAACATTTGCTTTTACACCCTGTTTGTAAAAAACGCCTGTCGGAAGTCGTAAAATTGTATGTAAATCTGTTGTTTCAAGTATTTTTTTACGTACAGTTTCTCCAGCACCTCCTTCAAAAAGTACATTATCGGGCAGAACAACTGCAGCGTATCCGTTTGATTTCAGGAGAGTATGGATGTGCTGTAAGAAGTTCAACTGCTTGTTAGAAGTGGTTGCCCAGAAATCCTGACGGTTGTAAACATGGTCTTCCTTTTCCTGTTTCCCTTCTTCATTTGTAAAGGTCCTGCTGCTTTTTTTACCGAAAGGAGGATTGGTCAGCACATAATCATAGCGGTCGCCTGGATCGGATATGAGTGAATCTACTGCTGATATGGAAGATTCACCGTCAATCTCACCGATACTATGAAGGAACATATTCATCAGGCACAATCTTCTTGCGCTTGCAACAATCTCATTTCCTGAAAATGTCCTGTCTTTTAGAAATTCTTTCTGCTCTTTATCTAAACGGTAATTTTCCGGGTTGCTGATAAAATCATACGATGCAAGGAAGAAGCCCCCGGTTCCACATGCGGGGTCGCAGATTGTTTTTTCGGGTTCGGGGTGTATGCACCCAACCATTGCCATGATAAGCACACGGGGGGTGAAATACTGACCTGCCCCACTTTTCACATCCTCTGCATTTTTTTCCAGCAGACCTTCATAGATTTTCCCCTTGAGATCAGCGCCCATCAAACTCCAGTTTTCCTTATCGATCATGCCTATGATGCGATATAGCGTAGCAGGGTCCTGTATCTTGTTCTGTGATTTTGTAAATATCTGCCCAAGGATTCCCCTTGCTTGACTTAATTCACTGAGAAGTTCTGAATAATGGGATTCAAGGTCAGCACCTTTTACCGATATCAGGCTTTCCCAGTTATATTCTTCTGGAATGGGCAATTTACGGTTGTATGGTGGTTTTGAATATTCATCTGCCATTTTCAGAAAGAGCAGATATGTCAACTGTTCCAGATAGTCGCCGTAACCGACACCCGCATCCCGGAGTACATCTGCGAAACTCCAGACTTTTGATACTATTGTTCCTGTGTTAGTCATAATTACGCCAATATTTCAGTAAACCATGCAATTGCCGCTTCCCCATCCAACTTATCTATAGAAGAAACCTCTCGCGTATGCCGGATAGCATTACGCAACGTAGATAGTTGATTAAATCTTGCTTGTAACCGTTCCTTATTTTCAAATGTCGCCTCAAAGTTTGACCAATTCACTTTTGAAGCGATTAGGTCATAATATTCAAATAAATCAAAATATTGGACACGCCTATCAAATGAATTGAAATCTTCTAATGATAAATGAGGTTTCTTCTTTAATTCTGTGTCGATTCTTTTCTTTATTTTTTCTTGAATATGTCCGGGAGTTCTTGTTTTGTAATTTTCAAAAGAATTTCCCGATTTTTCTATAATTAACTCTCGGAGAGCCAATTCTATTTTTTCAATTCTGCTATTTAATTCTTGAAGATCAATTGGAATCTCAACTTTGTTTTTAATCAATTTGTTTTCTATTGCATCTTTGATTGTATTTTGCCGTTCTTCTAAAAAAGCATCAAAATCCGCTTTAGTAAACGGGTCTCTTAGCAAAATCTCAACGGCTTTTTTACTAATTAGATGCGAGGATAATAGCGTATATACTTTAGTCCGGTCATTGTTTTCAAACATTTCCTTTAAATATTCATTGGGCATCCTGTTGCGGATAATGTGCCTGTTGGTGTATGATGAAAGAGGGGTGCGGTTTAAAATACTGTTTATTACAGGTCCACCTTCTTCACGAAAAACAGAAACTGGAACTATGTGATGGTCATCCAGGTTATCATACTC
>JAYEGO010000316.1:0-3033 GCA_034659155.1 Bacteroidota bacterium
TTGGGGATTGAAGGATAAATGATGAAGGCTGAGGCTTAGGTTGAGGCTTAGAAGGAAAAGAACGAAAATTAACTTTATAAAATAAATTCAAAATACAAAAGAAATGAAAGAATTATTACCAGTAAATCAAAATGTAATCCTTGACATAACTGAGGAAGAAAAAGAAAGCAAAACTGCCAGTGGAATCATAATTCCTGATTCAGCAAAGGAGAAGCCAAAATTTGCAAAAGTGGTTTCTTTAAGCAATATTGAAAATCCTGAAATTGCAGTCGGTGACATTGTTTATTACAAAGAATTCTCGGGTACTGAAACTAATTTTGAAGGAAAGGATTACCTTGTAATTCCTTATGAAGATATCATGGCTAAAGTTGTTGAGACGGAAGCAATATAGGAAAGCTGAGGAGAAAAAGTTGAAAAGTTGAAAAGTTGAATGATTGAATGATTGAATGGTTGAAAATTTTTACTCGTCTGACCACTCATGGTTATAGCCGGTGAACAGACCTATCTTTTTACCCGATTAATTACCCAATAGTGGTCTGACGAGTATTATTGGAAACAAAATTCAAAACCTGTCAATTTACCATTCAATAAGTAGTAAGAGCTTAACCTTCAAACCATTTTCCTGACCGATTAATACTCGTATAAATCATTACCTTTGGCCCATATTTTAATAATATGGGCTTTCTTTTTTTCAGTATTTTATCAGCCACTTGCATTTTCATTATTTTTCGATATTTTGAAAAATTTGAGATAAACAATGTAAATGCAATATTCATAAATTACCTTACTGCCTTTATTTTTGGTATATCAATTTCCGGTCCTGACATATTTGAATTACCAACAAGCAAGTCTACATGGATAATTCTGGCCCTGATCATAGGAATTCTTTTTGTTTTGGTTTTTTTCATAATGGCAAAAAGCACCCAAATCGCAGGGATTACAGTTTCTTCAATAGCGACAAAAATGTCTGTCATAATACCCATGACATTCAGTATTGTTTATTACCATGAACAATTGTATTTAGTTAAAATACTGGCCATTGCAATGGCACCAATTGGAGTATTCCTGGTTGTGGTTAAGAGAAATAAGAGGAAGGAAACATTAAATAAATTCAGTCTGCCAATTCTTCTCTTCCTGGGGGCAGGCCTTATAGATTCACTTCTTAAATATGTACAGGCTTCGCATCTGCAAAATGGAAATGTATTAGTTTTTTCTACCTACCTGTTTTTTATTGCGATGCTAACAAGTTATTTATCGCGTTTGTTTCTTAAAAATGGTAATCGGAATAAGATTTCGAAGAAAGATATCATTGGAGGACTTATATTGGGTTTAGTAAATTTTGGGTCCCTATCCTTTATTATTCTGGCCCTGCGAGAAAGCGGATTGGATAGTTCTCTTTTATTTGGAATCAATAATATCGGAATTATTCTATTATCCATAATTTCAGGGATCATACTTTTTAAGGAAAAGTTATCTCCCATAAACTGGATTGGGATTTTCGTTTCTATTGTCACCTTGTTTCTTTTATTCAATGCAGGCTAATGAACAAGATTGGGTCATATAAAACAATTTCTGAACCTGCCGAAGGCTTTTACAAAGAAAAAGGAAGTAGATTTATTTCTTTTGCTTACAGGCTTGATTCAGAGCTTGAGGTAAAAAATATTTTAGAAAAACTCAAGAAAAAATACCATGATGCAAGACACCATTGTTATGCATATAAATTAGGCCCGGATAATCCCAGGGAACGTGTTAATGATGATGGTGAGCCATCAGGAACAGCCGGAAGGCCAATACTAGGACAGATCAATTCGTATCAGTTAAACCATATTTTGATTGTTGTGGTACGTTATTTTGGAGGTACATTGCTTGGTAGCAGTGGTCTGTACAGGGCATTTAAAGCATCTGCTTCAAATGCAATTGAAAATGCAACAATTATTCAAATAGATATTACCAAAGATCTTCTAATTCATTTCAAATATCCTGAACTAAACCAGGTTTTGAAAATACTAAAAGATGAAAAATTGAAACCGCAAGAGTATAGTTATGAGTTGAACTGTGAAATAAAAGTGGCTGTACCGGTGAATATTTATGAAAGAATAACAAAGAATCTTGGAACTATTAAGTCAGTTAGGATAATTGAGCAGTAGGCAGTAAGCAGTAAGCAGTAAGCAGTAGGCAGTAAGCAGTAGGCAGTAGGCAATGACAACGTTTAACAGGGAATACTGGAATGTTGGAATGTTGGAATGTTGGAATGTTGGAAAACAAAATAAATTCAATCACAAATTCCAGGAAGCAAAAAGTTAAAAGTTTTCAACAGGTTTTCATTCGATATCCAATATTTGAACTGCCTTTGTAACTTTGTTCCCAAAATAATTTTTAAATAGGGGATTCATGAAGCACAGAAACCTGGTTTCCATCAATGATTTTAGTAAAAAGGAAATACTCAGAATTGTAGAGCTCACTGCTGAATTTGAAAATAATCCAAAAAAAAACTTACTTGATGGAAAGGTCATTGCCACCTTATTCTATGAACCATCAACAAGAACCAGGCTCAGTTTTGAAAGTGCCGTAAATAAAATGGGAGGAAGAATCGTTGGGTTTACCGACTCCTCCTCTTCCAGCGTTACAAAAGGAGAGTCTCTGAAAGACACAATATTAACTGTAAGCAATTATAGTGACCTGATTGTAATGCGGCATCCTCTGGAGGGAAGTGCGCTTTATGCTTCAGAGGTTGCCACTGTACCGGTTGTAAATGCCGGAGATGGTGCAAACCAACACCCCACTCAAACACTTCTTGACCTATATTCCATAAAGAAAACCCAGGGAACGCTAGAAAATCTCAATATCTTCCTGGTTGGGGATCTGAAATACGGTAGAACTGTGCATTCTCTGTTAATGGCAATGTCGCATTTTAATGCCACTTTTAATTTTATTTCTCCTATTGAATTAAAAATGCCGGATGAATACAAGCTTCATCTTGATAATCTTGGACTTAAATACTATGAACATACTGACTTCACAGAATATATCTCT